>CAZXCR010000409.1:0-1971 GCA_964639315.1 uncultured Treponema sp.
GGGCGGCGAAGCCGTTCAAAACCGCAGGTTTTGAATGACAACCCTGAACAGCGGGATTTGTAATAAAATTTACAGCCGGAACGTAAAAAATTTGTGGCAGGAAAAGGAGTCGCTCCAAATAACTAAAAATTCCATTAGATTGTTTATTTTGCGTAAAAGTTTTATAGTTTCGCTGAAAAATTATTTTAGTTTAAGTAAAGGGAAAAATATATGAAACTTACCTGTGGAATTGTAGGGCTGCCAAACGTTGGAAAATCAACAATTTTCAGTGCCCTCACTAAATCTCCGGCAAGTGCAGAAAATTATCCGTTCTGCACAATTGACCCGAACGTGGGCGTAGTAGATTTACCGGATGAACGTCTTGATTTTATGGCCAGCATTTTTAATCCAAAAAAGAAAATTCCTGCAAGTGTTGATTTTGTTGATATTGCAGGTTTAATAAAAGGTGCTTCAAAAGGCGAAGGACTCGGAAATCAGTTCTTGGCAAACATCCGCGAAACTGCCGTAATTGCACACGTTGTACGCTGTTTTGACAATCCAGACATTCAGCACGTACGCGAAGACGCAAAAACTGACGCAAGTATAGATCCAGAAAGCGATATTTTAACAATTGATTTTGAACTTGCGCAGGCAGATTTAGACACTATCAACAAGAGAGCCGAAAAATTAACTAAGCAAATCCGCGCACTTGGAAAGGACGAAGAAAAACGTCTTGCACCATATTTTAGTGCCGTAGAAAAAATTAAGCCGCTTTTGCTGGACGGAAAATGTGCTCGCATGGCAGACTTAACTGACGAAGAAAAAGAAGCAGTTTATGATTTGCATCTTCTTACAATCAAGCCACAGGTTTTTGTTTGCAATATTGACGAAGACACGATTGCTACTGGCACAAATTCTTACGTAGAAACAGTAAAGCGCATTGCTCAGGAACAGCGGAGCGAAGCAATTGTTATTTGCGGAAAATTTGAAGCGGATTTAAGCGATATTACTGATGAAAATGACCGCAAGGAATTTATGGATTCAGTTGGACTTAAAGAAAGCGGACTTACTGTTTTGAGTCGCCACGTTTACCACTTGATGGGACTGCGCACCTTCTTTACTGGCGGACCTGATGAATGCAGAGCGTGGACAATTCACGCAGGAGACAAGGCACCTCAGGCAGCTGGCGTAATCCACACTGATTTTGAAAAGGGATTTATTAAAGCCGAAGCTTACACTGTTGATGATTTAAGAAAATACGGTTCTGAGGCGGAAATTAAAGCTGCCGGAAAATATCGTCAGGAAGGCAAGGAATACGTGGTTCAGGACGGAGACGTTCTGTTCTTTAAGTTTAACGTTACAAAATAAAGCTAATCTGACAAAAATCATTTAAATAAGGGCAGGAGGCGTTTTATGAAAAATCTGGCGGTGTTTTTTCCCGGAATCGGATACACGAATGAAAAGCCCCTGCTTTATTACACAAAAAAAATTCTTTTGCAAAAAGAATTTGAAATTATCACTTTAAATTATTCTGGATTTCCTGAAAAAATTTTGGGTGATAATAAAAAAATTAAGTTGTGCGAAGAAATTGCTTTTGAACAGTCTGAAATTTGCCTTGCATCTGATGATTTTAGCGTTTTTGATAACATTCTGTTTGTTTCAAAAAGCATAGGAACTGTGGCAGCGGCCCGCTTTGCAGACGAAAAAAAAACTGAAGGTAAATCACATCTTTTTTACTCCGCTGGAAGATTCTTTTAAATACGCTCAAAAAAATGTACTTGCCTTGCACGGAACTGAAGATCCTTGGTTTGAAAATGAAAAATTCAAAAAAATCTGCCTTGAACAGAAAGTTCGCTACGAAATTTTTGAAGGCGCAAATCACTCGCTTGAATGCCCAGATATTTATAAAAGTATAGAAATTCTAAAAACCTCACTAAAAAAAGTAGAAAGTTTTGTAGAAGAAAGTATGAACACTGCTGACTGAGCTTGTTA
>CAZXCR010000410.1:0-1970 GCA_964639315.1 uncultured Treponema sp.
CAAGAAGACCGCGAGCGTCGCGGACTGTTTGTTAAGAAATAGATTTCTTCTTAACCGAAAATTTTATCAGTAACCCGCGCGGAAGTTTGCCGGCTGTTACTGACAAAATTTTTTGTACGCTAGAAATTTGCTTCTTAACAAGAAGACTCGCAGTCTCTAAAAAAAATCCACAAAAAAAAGAGTGTGTTATGTTTCAAAATATTCTGATTGAAGGTTTTATTTACGGAATTATGGTGCTGGGAGTTTTTACCACCTTCCGCGTACTAAATTTCTGCGATATGACGGTTGACGGTTCATTTCCGCTGGGCGCCTGTGTTTTAGCGTCGCTGCTCACTGCCGGAGTAAATCCCGTACTGGCGCTTTTAATTTCATTTCTTGCGGGAATGGCGGCAGGTCTTGTAACGGCACTAATCTACACAAAACTGAATATTCCGGATCTTCTTTCAGGAATTTTAACCATGACCATGCTTTATTCAGTAAATTTAAGGATAATGCACAACAGGGCAAATATTTCATTTCTAAAAATTCCAACCGTAATTTCTGTAATAAAAGCGAATGCCCTAAATTTTGCTACCCTACACAATTTTTCCCTTGCCGCCACAAACGCCTTTGCTTCCTGGATGATTGCGCTGTTTTTATTCGCGGTAATTCTTGTAATAAAAATTCTTTTAGACATTTTCTTTCACACTGACTTTGGACTTACAATGGGAGCCTTAGGTGCAAACCGCCAGATGGTAATTTCGCAGGGAGTAAATCCTAAAGCCGTAACCACAATAGGAATTTGTATGGGAAACGGAATGGCGTCTCTTTCCGGAGCAATGGCCGCAATGTATTCAGGATTTGCAGATGTTGGCAGCGGAAGCGGAATCATAGTTTCGGGACTTGCATCCCTTATGCTCGGCGAATTTTTTATAAAATCAAACAAAATTTCACTACAAACCCTGCGCGTAATTTTAGGTTCAATCATTTACCGGGCACTTATGTATTTAGGCAGAAGTTACGGATACAAAATCGGACTTACCGCAAATGACTTAAAACTCATTACGGGACTTTTAATAATCCTCTGCCTCATAATTTCAAAGACAGACGTAGCCTCTTTCTTTAAGACTCATCTTTGCCGCCCGCAAAAAAAATAATTCAGAAGGAAAGTAAAAATGCTCAAACTTGAAAACATCGGCATTACATTTCATCCGGGCACGCCGGACCAGAACGAAGCCTTAAAAAACATAAATTTAACAGTAAACAAAGGCGATTTTATCACTGTAATAGGTTCAAACGGAGCAGGAAAATCCACGCTAATGAACATAATTTCAGGAAATTTAAGCGCAACAACAGGAAAAATTTTTCTTACTGACGGAACTTCGCAAAAAAACATCACCAAAGAACCTGAGTACAAAAGAGCAAAATACATTGGTCGCATTTTCCAGAATCCGCTTTTGGGAACAGCCGGCAAAATGTCGCTTGAAGACAATATGGTAATCGCAGGCAAAAAAGGCTGGAAAAGTCTAAAAATCAGTCTGAACAATAAAACCCGCGCCTACTTTAAAGAACAACTAAAAATTCTGAATATGGGACTCGAAAATCGCCTAAACGACAACGTAGAACAGTTTTCCGGCGGTCAGAGGCAGGCCCTTACGCTACTAATGACGGTAATGTCGCGCCCAGAAATTCTACTCCTCGACGAGCACACGGCAGCCCTAGACCCAGGCAACGCCGAAATCATAATGAATTTAACGCGTAAATTCGCAGAAGAATACAAACTCACCGTAATGATGATAACGCACAATATGCAGCACGCCTTAGACTACGGCAACCGCCTGTTAATGATGGACGGCGGCGAAATCATACTAGACATTTCGGGCGAAGAAAAATCGCGTCTCACCATGGAAGACCTCATTTCAAAATTCCGTCGCATAAAAAATCATTCCATCAACAGCGACCAAATGCTCTTGCAGTAATTTTTTTTGATT
>CAZXCR010000411.1:0-1961 GCA_964639315.1 uncultured Treponema sp.
AAAATATTGACTACAGTCTCCTTTTTGTGTTAATTTAACGCTGTTAATTTTTTTTACCAAGTGTTCATTTGTTCACTAAAGATAAAAAACAAGGAAAATAAATTTTGCGTAATCCAAATCCTGAAATTACAAAAATCATTCAGCAGAACTTAGAAGAACTTTTAAAGACAAATTCTCCTGAAGAAATTTCTATGAGAAGTCTTTCGCAAAAGTGTGGAATTTCTGCCGCGAACATTTATCACTATTACAAAAACAAAGAGGAACTTTTTTCTTCGCTTGGAATTAATATTGAACAAAATTCTCAAAATAAAAATATAAAAAAAACTAGGAGTGAAAAAATGAAAGGAATTTCGGACATAATGAGTTACCGGCCAAGCATTAAGGTTGTGGATGCAACTTTGAGAGACGGAGGTTTGTGCAACGATTTTTTCTTTCCTGAAGGATTTGCAAAGGCTCTTTATGAGGCGAATATAAAAGCCGGTGTGGATTATATGGAATTTGGCTACAAGGCCGATAAATCCCTTTTTGATGTAAGAAAATTTGGACCAAGTAAATTTTGCGATGATGATTACATTCGAAGTGTTGTAGGCGAGGGCGAGCGTCCGGTAAAAATTGCAGTTATGGCGGATGTTGGCCGCTGTAATTACAAGGAAGATATTCACGAGCGTTCAGAATCGCCGATTGATTTAGTGCGGGTTGCTGCGTATCTTCATCAAATTCCGGCTGCAATTGAAATGATTGAGGATGCCCACAAAAAAGGCTACGAAACCAGCTGTAATATTATGGCGCTTTCCACAGGTCAGGAAAATGACATAAAGCAGGCACTCGATATGGTGGGCCAGTCTCCAGTAGACGTAATTTATATTGTAGACAGTTACGGTTCAATTTATCCTGAAGAAATGGCGCGAGTTTGCAAAATTTTTAATGAATTTGCAGAAAAGTACCACAAAAAAATTGGAATTCACGCTCACGACAATCAGAAACTGGCTTTTGCAAATACAATCGAATGTGCAGGTGACGGAGTTGACTATCTTGATGCTACTTATATGCAGATGGGACGCGGCGCCGGTAACTGTGCAATGGAACTTCTTTTAGGATTTTTGCACAATCCAAAGTACAATCCGTATTATGTTTTCCAGTTTATTCAGGATTATATGATTCCGTTAAAAGAAGAAGGCGTGGTTTGGGGCTACGATTTGCAGTACATAATGACAGGTCTTTTTAACCAGCACCCACGCTCTGCAATTGCTTACACAAAAGAGCACCGCAAAGATTTAGCGAACTTTTATCAGGAAGTAATTGGCATGGACTGATTTTTTTAGAAAATGCCCTATAAAGCGGAGTGAATTTTTCTTTTGTACAAAAGCCTAGCCCGGCGTGTAATGGCGCGCGAAGCGCGTTCTGGAGCGTTAGCGGAAGAATGAAACCATGAAAGGACGGTCGAAGAAGTAAAATTTGCTCCAAATTTAAAATTTAAAAATTTTTTTCCCTCACAAAATTTCTTGTCTTTTAAAGAAAAAATTATGCCCTTTTACTCGCATTTTTTTAATTGAAAGTTTGATTCCATTTGATTATACTGTTCTGTAGGTCATTTAATTATGTTTAAAGGCACACGCATGCAGTAAGTCGGTAAATCTGTCATCATAGTATGCCAGAAGCTAGAAACTGCGCATTTTAATGTGTCAAAACAACATTTTATAAGAGGTTTTATATGGTCCAGAAAGAAGAATGGAACGGCTTTAAAGGTCGTCTGTGGAAAGAAGAAGTAAATGTACGTGACTTCATTCAGAACAACTACAATCCTTACGACGGAGACGCAAGTTTCCTCGCAGGGCCAACTGCTGCAACTAAAAAGCTCTTTGATGAACTTCAGAAACTGCAGAAAGAAGAACACAACAAAAAGTCTATCGGTTTGGACGGAAAAGAAAGAACTGGTGTTCTTGACATGGACACAGACATTG
>CAZXCR010000412.1:0-1957 GCA_964639315.1 uncultured Treponema sp.
CGAAGAAAACTTGTGAAGCAACCGCAGGTTGCGATTGAACGGTGGCCGTAAGTAAAAAACTTGCTCCAAAAAAAATTAGTCTTCATTTTTGCGTTCAAAATATCCAGACGCTTCAAGGTAGGAACGGCGGCTTACCACTAAATCAAGAATTTCTTTGTACATATTGTAATCAACTTCGAGGGCGATTGGGAGAATAAAAAATTCGGTTTCGTCACAGTAACGCTCTATAAATTCGCCGCTGGTAACAAAACCTAAACTTATCATATTGCTGATTCTGTCTGCGCATTTAAGGATTTTTGCTTTAGGACTGCCGTGGTCAATGATTCCCTTTAAATAATCCGCCTTTAACTGACCGGGCTTTTTGGTTACTTCAAGAACGAGCTTTAAAACTTCGCTGCCTTCTTCGTCTGCATTTTTTATTATTTCGCTGTCAAAACCGTCAATATCTTCAATTACGTCGTGAATGCAGCTGGCCTTCAACAGAACGCTGTCTATGTAACCGTAGTCGATTAAAATCGCCAGGGTGTCAATCTGATGCCGGAACATATTTCCTCCGGCAAACCGACGCTTGCCAATTAAATTTGTTGCTATCTGCATGTAAGGAGCAAGATAAATATTTTTTAAATGAAGCATATGCTCCATATCCATTTTTTCAGGTTTTTCCGTTGCCATGCTGAAATCTCGAATCATAAGCACTCCCCAAAAATTCAATTAGCAGAAAAATTATAACGGAGAATTCAAGAGGATTTTTTACAAGTACCCTAAATTCTCCGTTATTTATTTTAATTAAAGGACTCTGATAAAAGTCGCAATTTTTACCAGACATTCTTTATTGTAACTTACTAAAGGCTTTTTATGTAAGAATTTAATTTTTCAATTCTATTTTTAGCACTTTCAAGTTTTTCGCGCTCTGCATTTACAACTGATTCTGGAGCATTTTCTACAAATTTTCCTGAAAGTTTTGCTTCACTCTTTTTTACGGTTACTTCCTGAGTAGCAATTTCTTTTGTAAAGCGGGCCAAAAGCTGCTCTTTGTTGATTGCGCCGTCTACCAAAAGGAATACTTCAAATCCGTCTCCAACAGCACCAATCGATTTTGCAGGAGTTTTGTCAGTAAAATCAATCTGGCTTACTCCGGCAAGAAGTTCTACCATATCAGTTTTTTCTTTTACAACTTCTGCATGCGAGCCCGAAGTAATTTTTACTGCTACATGAAGTTTTAGTGCAGGGTCAATTCCGCATTCTGAACGCAAGGTACGAATGTTTCTGATTAAATCTTTTAACACTTCAAAGCGACCAGAAATTTCTGCACTTTCACGCTCAGATTTTTCAAGCGGATAAGGAGCGGTTGTAAGCATTCCGTTGTAAAGTTCACTTGAAAGAATTTTTAGTTCACCGGCAGCTTCGCGGTTTTTAACAATCTGCTCAAGCGGAAGTTTTGAATAAATTTCTTCAGTTACAAACGGAAGGTAAGGGTGCAAAAGTCTTAATGATTCTTCAAGAACATTCAGCAAAACAGAAACTGCCCTGTCTTTTTCGTTTTCATCTCCGTGCCAGAAACTTAATTTTGTAGCTTCAACGTACCAGTCGCAGAAATCGTACCAGAAATATTCGTAAAGTGCGCTTGCTCCTTCGTTGTAGCGGTAACCTTCAAAGGCACTGCGGGCATTTTTTACGGCTTCGTTAAGGCGGCTGTAAATCCATTTGTCAAGTTCAGTTAAATCGCTGTCTTTTACGGCAATCAAGGTGCGGCCTTCAAGATTTCCTAAAATGTAGCGGCTGGCATTCCATACTTTGTTGCAGAAACGGCTTCCCATTTTAAATGAATCTTTGTCAACCAGAACGTCCTGACCCTGAGCGCACATATATGCAAGAGTAAATTTAAGGGCATCGGCACCGTACATATCAATAATTTCAAGAGGATCAATTCCGTTTCCAAGTGATTTTGACATTTTTC
>CAZXCR010000413.1:0-1944 GCA_964639315.1 uncultured Treponema sp.
AAAGTCCGGAAACAGTCATTCCAATCTGTTCACAAAATGAAGAAATGTCTTTTTTATCTTGATCGTCTAAAGTAATTGTTAAGTTTGCCATAATGTGCCTCCAGTGTATTTTATGTGTAAAATATGTGAAATATAAGTGTTATACATTGAATATAGAGGGATTTTTTATAAAAAGCAAGTGGATTGTGATTAATGTTTTTTGGGAAAACATTTTTTTTTGGGAAGTTTTGGTGATGGAGAATTTTTTGTTTTACTGGGAATTTTAGTGGTTAAGAAGTGCGACTGTGTTAAGTTATACTCAAAAATTTTGTTACAAGGACAGCACGCGGGTACGTAACAGAGCGTTTTCTTTTCGTAAAAAAATTTCTTTGTTAACCAGAAATTCTTCTTCAAGTACTACGCGCATTTTCCGCGTGTGGTTACCATAAGTCTTTTTCTGGCAAAAAATTTTGTTTGTTAAGCAGAAAATTTTCTGCAAGTGCCGCGCACGCGTTACTAACAAAGCATCTTCTTTTCACAACAAAATTTATTCGTAACCAGAAATTTCCATTCAAGTTCACCCGCAGCAAATCCATTTCTTACATCTCGCGTTAGGGCTCGCCGCAGCGCGTTGCGCTGCTTCCAGAGTTTATAGCAACCGTAAGGTTGCGACGAACAGCGGTTTCCTAAAAAAATTTTCTGCCGAACGCGGAGCGCGAGTAGAAAAATCCGCTAAGCAGGCGATTCTGCGTGGTTGAGCCGGTTACTGATAGAATTTTTGCTTAAGAAAAAAAATCTATTGCTTAACAAAATAATTTAGCAACCACAGGTTGCGAACAAAGCCTGCGACGAACCGCGGAAACTCGCAGTCTTTTTGTTAAGAAAAAATCTATTTCTTAACAAAGCAATTCTACGAGTTTCGCCTGCCGAAATTTGTGTTGCTCGCGAATGCGAGCATACGTAACCGTAAGGTTGCGTCAATTTGCTCCAAACAAAAAAAAGGCTGAAACGAACTGCGCGCTTTGGCACGGAACATTTCAGCCTTAAGGGGTATTTTTGGAAGTTTAGGAACCTCTAAAAATTGCACTTTTCTAGATGATTTTTCTTCGCTTTTCTTCGCCTACTCTACGTCTTGGAGGGCAGCGTAGCCTTCTTCTCCAGTTCTAACTTTTACTACATTTTCTACATCGTATACAAAGATTTTTCCGTCGCCAATGTGACCTGTGTAAAGCACTTTCTTTGCTGTTTCTATAACTTTTCTTACTGGAATTTTGCTTACTACAATGTCAACTTGAACCTTTGGAAGTAAATTTGTTTCTACTGCAGTTCCGCGGTAATATTCCATTTGACCTTTTTGCATTCCACAACCAAGAACGTGGCTTACTGTCATTCCGGTAATTCCGAGTTTTGTCATTGCATTTTTTAGAAGACCAATGCGCTCTTCCTTGCACACAATTTCGACTTTAGTGAACTTTGGACTTCCGTCAGCTTTTTTATCTGCTGCTGAACTTGAATCTGTAACTTCTACTGCGCTTTCAACTGGTACTGCTGCATTTGAAAGACTGATTCCAGCTTCACTTGCTTCTTCAAGTTCTTCTTCTGAATACGGAATCATAAATCCGCCGTAACTTGAATCAAGACCATGCTCAAGCTTATCAAGTCCTACAATTTCTTCTTCGGCACTTACGCGAAGTCCGATTGTTTTCTTAAGAATCAGGAAGACAATTGTAATTGTAACTGCAGTCCAAGCGGCGGTTAAAAGCATTCCGCCAAACTGTTTTCCAAGCTGACCAAATCCTCCGCCGTAGAAAAGTCCTTCAGCAATTCCTGCTTTTGCAAATCCTGGGGCTGATTTTGTTGCAAAAAGACCTACTGCGATTGTTCCCCAAATTCCGTTGAACATATGAACTGCAACTGCACCTACAGGGTCATCAACGTGGATTACGTGATCCAAGAACCATACTC
>CAZXCR010000414.1:0-1940 GCA_964639315.1 uncultured Treponema sp.
TTCTGCAATAATAAGTTCAACAATTTCTTCCGGATTTTTATCAGCAGTGTCTACAATTAAATCTGCCGAAGAATAATCATTATTGTCTATGTTGTAAAGTTTTTTGTAACGGCGGCTATCTTCGCCATCTCGCATTGCAGTAAAAGCCTTTATTTCATCAAGATTTCCGCCTTCCCTATTTAAAATTCTTTTTGCACGAATTTCATCGCTGGCAAGCAAGTAAACTTTTAGGTCAGCTTCTTTTAACATCCAGATTGCAAGTCGGCTTCCCAAAACGCAACTTTCTTTTTTTGCAAGTTCAACCTGGTGAGTATCAACATAAATGTCGTAGGAATCGTCAGTTTTTGCATTTTCAATTACCTGCGCAAGAGTAAGTCCCCTTTCGGCAGCAAGATTTCTAAAAGTATAATTTATAAGTTTGATTCCAAGCTTTTGGCTTAAAAGAGTACTTACGGTTGTGTTTCCGCAGCCAGATTTTCCACTTATTGCAATTCTAAGTTCTTTCATTTTGCCCCTCCGTTTTTATTCAACATTTTTGCCCTGCTCGCGGATATTTTCAAGCGCGTCTTTTGCACTTATAACCATTGCGCCAACTTCCGTAAACTGATTTTTGCTGCCAATTGTGTTTATTTCGCGATTCGCTTCCTGACAAATAAAATCAATTTTTTTACCAGGCACAGGATTTTCTTCAATTTCTGAATGCAACGCCTTTAAGTGACTTTGAAGCCGTATTATTTCTTCATTGATTGTGTATTTTACAATCATCGCTGCGGTTTCGGTCATAATGCGATTTTCATCAACTTTATCAGCAAGCAGTTCTGTAAATTTTGCAGTGATATTTTCCTTGAATTTTGCTTCCATCAAAGGCTGCCATTCCTTAAAAAATGCCGCGCACTTGTCGAGGACTGCAAGTTTTTCGAGTAAATCAGTTTTTAAATTTTCGCCTTCTCGCTTTCGGTCAGCAATAAAAAGATTAAAAACTTCATAAAAAACGTCTTCGATTTTTTTCCAATATTCATCAGCCTTGTATTCGTGGCTAACGTTCAAAACTCCGTCCTGCGCCACAATTAAAGACAGCGGAATATCTTCCCGTGAATAGCCGATTCCGAGCGCAATTTTATAAATCGCGTCGTAATACATTTTTGCAGCTGCCGGGTCCGCAGTTACGGTTGCAGTTGAATTCAAATCTTTTACGCGGATATTTACGTCAACGCTACCCCGCACAATTTTTTCGCTCACAATTTTTCTGATTTTTTGCTCAAGCGGATTCAAAAAAGATGGCAAATTTACATTCAAATCTAAAAAGCGGCTGTTTACAGATTTTATTTCTACGCTGATCTGAGTATTTTCAACAACAGTTTCTTTAAAAGCATAGCCTGTCATGCTATTCATAATAAACTCCTATAAAATCATAAAGTTTGCAAAGTAATTTTTTTTTCTGACATAAAAATTTAAAGCTGTTCCTGCACAAGATTTGCAACCTTCCAGTTATCTCCTGCGCCCATTGTAACAAAAAGATAACCCTCAGGATATTTTGCACCAGAATCTTCTTCAAGCAGAGAAAGTGCTTTTTTTGCCGCAGCTTCAAATTCGCCTTCGTAATAAACATCTTTCTTGTACTTTTTTGCGTGTTCTGCAAGAAGTTCGCCCGTCACAGTAAAACCAGCAGAACTTTCTCTTGCGCTTGCATAAATTTTATTTATAATCACCTCGTCGGCACTTTCAAACGAAGCTGCAAATTCCTCAAGCAAAGCCTGGGTTCTTGAATAAGTGTGGCTCATAAAATCAACAATAATTTTGTGTTTACCGTAAAATTCTCTGTAACCGGCAAGCGTTGTTTTTATTGCAGTTGGATGATGCGCGTAGTCATCAATAAAAATTATATCCTGACCCAAAGAATTTTTTTTGTACCCAGTAATTTCGCTTCTTCGCTTTCCACC
>CAZXCR010000415.1:0-1926 GCA_964639315.1 uncultured Treponema sp.
AATTGATCTTGACAGAAAACTTGCTGAACGCCGTCTTTTCCCTGCAATTAATATTAAAAAGTCAGGAACTAGACGCGAGGAATTGCTTTTAACTGAAGCTGAACTTCAGAAGATGTGGGTTTTGCGTAAGGTTTTAAATGATATGGAAGATGCTGATATGCTTTCTTTGATTATGGATAAAATGAAGAAAACTAAGGATAACAATGCTTTTCTTTCTTCAATGAATACTGGAAGTGCAGCTTCGGACAATTAGTTTTTTTTGGTGAAAAATAAAAAAATAAAGAATTTTTTGAAATTTTAGACGATTTATTTTTTCGATAAAAAAACTTAGCCCCGATTGTAGCGGCGCGCAGCGTTCAAAACCGTAGGTTTTGAATGAAACCGCGGAAAGCGGGGTTACTTAGTAAAATTTGCTCCAAAACTTGAAAATTTTGCTGAATTTTTGCATAAAAAGCTTAAAAAATTTGATTTTTTGTTGACGACATTGTGTTTTTTTTATAGACTGACAAATCATATCTTGTGGTGTTGACTTGATTTCTAACAGTGAGGGATTGATGCATTCTTTTGGATGCAGGGCTGACTGGGATTTCTTCAATGTCGGGCAAGAAACAGGAGTAAAATAATGAAAAAGGGAATTCACCCAGAGTACAAACTTACAAAAATTACTTGCGCTTGTGGAAATGTTATTGAAACTCGTTCTACAGTGCAGGACATCAAGGTTGAAATTTGTTCAGCATGCCATCCGTTCTACACAGGAAAACAGAAACTTGTTGATACTGCTGGACGTATTGAACGCTTTAACAAGCGCTATGGAATGGCAAATTCTGAAGCAAAATAAGGCATGTAAAGTTAAACTTGTTTTATTTGACCAGTTGATTTTTTCAGCTGGTCTTTTTTTTTGTTTAAAAATTTTTTTTCTTATATAATTTTTTGTTTTTTTATTTTAAAAATTCACTTTTTTCTCTCGATTTTTTGCGTTTTTGAATTTTACGGGTAGATATATATTAGGCATCTTAAGTCTTGAAAAGGGCGGGATGTTTTATGGGAGAATTTTATGAATTTTATTTTAAAAAGAAGAATTTTTCTTGTTATTGCTGCGTTTTTGAATTTAACGGCGGTTTTTGCCGCAAGAAGTAAGATTCTTGGAGTGGCGCGGTTTTCAAAGGAAAAAAGTCTTGTTTTGTACACGTCACAAGGAAAGTCTGGCTTAAAGAGTTTTGTTGGAGAAAAGTCAGAGGATATTTTTATTCCGGGCCTTGAAGATATTAATGCAAAAAGTTGCGTACCTTTAGAGTATCAGGATTTTAGTGGACTTGCATTTGTTGGAGAAAGAGATGGCTGGTCCTGCATGTATTGGATTTATGAGGATAAGGGAAATTTTTTCTTAAAGAAACTTTACGTTTTTGATTTTGAAGTTTCCAAAATTGAACAGTCTTTTAGAGATGAGGATTTTTTTGTTCTTTTTTGTAGCGGTGAAAAGGTTTTGTACAAACTCACATTAAATCTTAAGACGGGAAAATTTTTTGCATGTAAGCAGCTTTTTAATGCGCTTGATCCTTGTGTGAAAAATGAGATAGAGCTTAGTGCTGCTGATGATTTTAACGAAGAAAAACCGTGGGAAAGTGATTCTTACTGGCAGGAAGACAGTGATGTTGTTAGTGAGGATTATATAAAAAAAATGACTGACGAAGACTATATTCCCGAAAACGAAATGAAATTTTACACAGAACTTGTTATGGGAAAATTTTATTGCCTTGTTTCCTGCAAAAATTCGGGGAAAAACAATCTTTTCTTTATTTATAGCAACAATTCTTACGATTCAATGTTTTTGATTAACAATGATTTTAAGTCTCATACGGCATTTTCTTGCGGTCTTACAAGTGATAATAATTTTTATTTTGCGATGAATGAACTGGATGGCGAAAA
>CAZXCR010000416.1:0-1920 GCA_964639315.1 uncultured Treponema sp.
AAAATTTACTGCCGGAACGTAAAAAAAATTGTGGCAGGAAAAAAAATTCGCTCCAAGTAAGAAAAAATCCTATCAGTAACCCGCTCGGTCGGCGCTGTGGTTTACAATTGCTGATTTTTTTCAGAGAGTCCCGAAGCTTTGTCGAAAATCTTTTCCAAATACGACGCTTCTCCTTCGCTCAAACTAGCCCTCGAAAGAATGTCGCGCCAAAATCTTTTCATATCATTTTTGCCAGTAACTTTAAAAAAGCCAATTTTCTGCAAATCGTCCGTAATTGTGTTTACTGTGGAATTTAAACGTTTTAAATCGATTGGCGTGTAGCCGTTTTTCCCTTTCTGAGTGCTTCTAAAAAGATGGTAGCAAATAATCTGAACTGCGTGACTTAAATTAAGTGAACCAAATTCTTCACTTGAAGGAATTGTAACTCCCATCGTACATTCAAGAAGCTCATCATCTTCAAGACCAGTTCTTTCGTTGCCAAAAACAACTGCAATTTTTCCGGCCTGGCTGCGTTTTGTTGCAAGCGAAGTAAATTCTTCTGGTAAAAGAAGCTTTCCCTTTCTTTTTTTTCCTCGGCGACGTGTGGTTCCTGCGCTAAAAATACAGTCGGAAGTTGCATCGCTTATGCTTTCAAAAAATTCAGCATTGTCAAAAATGTAAGATGCGTGAATTGCAAGAATATGAACTTTTTCTTCGTCAATTTCGTTCTTTTTTCCTACAATCCGCAGACTGTGAATTCCGTTGTTTGCCATTGCGCGGCATACGGCTCCAATATTGCGAGGTTCTTCGGGGCGGCTTAAAACAATTACGATATTATCCAAATTCATTTTGGCAACTATACAATTTTTAAGTTTATTCCGCTACAATTACGCTAATGGAATCAAATATTTTTTTTAAGAAAAATGCTCTTGTTATTGGCGGAACAAGCGGAGCCGGACTCGAAACCGCACGTCTTCTTTGCGAAAACGGAGCGTATGTTACTGCAACCGGCAGAACTATTCCAGAATTTTCTGCTGAAAAAAAAATAAAATTCGTAAAGTGTGAATTTGATAATGATAATTTTTATTCAGTGTTTCAAAATGAACTTTTTCCACTTTTGCAGAATACTGATTTTTTAGTTTACGCAGCAGGTCCTTTTGTTCAAAAAAGTCTTGAGCAGACTCAAGCTGATGACTGGGTTTCAATGGCAAATTTAAATTTTGCACTGCCGGGAATGTGTCTTAGTAGCGCACTCAAATTTATGAAAAAAAGAAATTTTGGTCGCATAGTAATTTTTGGCGGAACTCGTACTGATTCAGTGCGCGCTTATAAAACAAACGCAGCCTACGCCGGAGCAAAAACCGCACTTTCCGTTCTTGTAAAATCCGCTGCCACAGAAGCTGCTCCGTTTGGAATTACTTGTAACGCAATTCTTCCGGGATTTATTCATAATGCACCGCAAAACACAAAAAATGTGACCGAAACTCAGCTTGCTCAAAATGCAATTTATTTAATGCAAAATGAATTTTTAAACGGCGTTTTGCTGAATGTGGATCGCGGCTGGAATCCATAAAAATTTGGCTGGGTCGTTAAGAAAAAATTTTCTTTGGCAAAAAAAAAGTTTTGTGGTAACTACGCGCGGCGTGCGTACTCGCAGAAAAACTTCTTCTTAGGCTGAATTTCGAGTTTAAACAAAATTTACAAAAAAGGTGAAAAAGCCTAGCCCCGATTGTTGAGTAAAATGCCTTTGGCATTTTACTCGTCGAGTTTTCTTAGAAAACTCGCAGGCCTTCTTTACAAACATTTATTTTCTTAACACCTAATATGTGACCTAGAAAACACAATAGTGTGTTCAAAACCGCAGGTTTTGAATGAAACCGCGGAACAGTCGCAAGCTTACGCTTGCTAACGAGTTTGTCGCAAGCGACAAACTCGCGGTCT
>CAZXCR010000417.1:0-1904 GCA_964639315.1 uncultured Treponema sp.
TGTAAAAGTCATTGTTCAAAGAATAGTAAAGAAATTTGGCAATTTTGAGGAAGCCTTGTAATGAGTCCTTATATTTTTTTATATTTTATAATACTTCTTTTTACACTTATTTCTTATGACAGGAAAATTTCAAAAAGCATTATTTATTTTCTTTTTTTGTGTCTTTTTGTGTTTTCTGCAATAAGATATGACATTGGAAGGGATTATGACAGTTATCTAACAATATTTGAAAATCCAGACAAAATGCAAACTTCAGAAAAAGGCTTTATGCTTTTTAATGGTCTTTTGAAAAACCTTGGTTTTTCAGTTCAGTCTGTCATTATTGTTTTTAGTGCAATAACATTAATATTTGCTTTTTTATATATAGAAGAAAATTCTTCTGATAAATCTTTGTCAATTTTTATATTTTTCACTTTTTCACCTTTTTATTTAGGAAGTCTTAATACAATCCGTCAGGCATTAGCGATATATGTTTTTTTGTATTCGGTTAAATATATAAAAAGTAGAAAATTTGTCAGATATTTTCTGCATATTGTGGCAATTGCTTTTTTTGCACATAAATCTGCTGTAATTCTAATTCCTTTATATTTTGTATTGAATCACAGATGGAACAATTTTTTTAAACTATCTTTGATTATATTTTCAATTTTAATAACAAAGATTCTTGACCTTATAATAGATGCAACTCCGTATGCAATTTATTTACTAGGAGAATCTGGAACAAATTTCTTATCTCCAGTATTTCTTGTTGACTTTATAGTATGTTTTTCAATTGCTTTTTTTCTTAGAAAGAGTTTTGTATATAAAGAATATTACAATATTGCTTTTTTAAGTTTATGCGTATTGATTATGGGGGTACTCATGAATGGAAATCCTGTTTTTGTTCTAATCGCAAGAATTAATGAATATTTTTTAGCTTCAATTATTGTTCTAGTTCCAGAAATTATAAAACGTTTTAAATCAAAGCAAATTATTTATTCTGTATGCATATTAGGATTTAGTCTTATTTATATATTATCAAACTGCATAAATGGTGAAGCAAATCAAAATACGCCATATAAAATGTATTTTGGTATTTATGAAGTAAACTGGAGTACAGATTTTATCTATGTAATACTTTTTACTTTTATAGCGGCATTATTATTTGGATATTCTTACACAAAAAAAGATAAAATTGCAGAGGAAGTAAAATGATAACACCCACAATTTCCATAATAGTTCCAATTTATAATACAGAAAAATACCTTCATCGATGTATTGATTTTATTTTGTCGCAAACATTTGTCGATTTTGAACTTATTTTAGTTGATGACGGTTCAACAGATTTATCTGGAAGAATCTGCGATGAATATGCAGCAAAAGATTCTCGTATAAAAGTCATACATAAGAAAAACGGAGGTCAAAGTTCGGCTCGGAATGTTGGCATTGAAATATCAAAAGGAAAATATATCGCCTTTGTTGATAGTGATGACTGGATTTCTACTGATTGTTTTGAATATCTTTACACTTTGATTGAAAAGTACAACGCAGACGCTGTTTCTGCAGATTTCGTTTTTGCATACGAAAATAAATCAATTTCATTTCAAAAAAATAGAAATCTAAAAGAAAAAATTATTGGCAAGGCAGAGGAAATTCTCTGTTATTACCTAAAACAAGATAAAATGCACGGAAAAAATGATTTTGCAGTATGGGGAAAACTTTTTAAAAGAGAATTATTTAGTGAACTTCGTTTTCCGACTGGAAAAATTTACGAAGATAACATAATAAACTTCAAACTTTTTCAAAAATGCATCCGATATGTAAAAAGCACAAAAGAAATATATGCCTATTTTCAACATGACACTTCAACTACAAAGTCAAAACTTTCAAGGAAACATTTAGATTTAATTGATTCTTCAAAAGAA
>CAZXCR010000418.1:0-1903 GCA_964639315.1 uncultured Treponema sp.
TCTAGTTAAAAAAAAAGCGTTTTCTTAACAAATTCCTAAAAGACCTACGCCGGCATGTAGGCTTGCCGAAGGCAGTACTTTTGCGTTAGAAAAAGTACCGCGCGAATAGCAAGAGCCGGAACGCCGGTGATGAAAAAAAATTTTTCCTTTTCTGACCTAAATCTTTTGTGATGAAAGAAGAGTTTCCGTCCAAAAAATAAAAAAAAATTGTTTTTTTCTTTTAATTTTGATAATACATACACTTATGAAAAAGACTGAAGATCTTAGCGAGGGCTCTCTTTTTAGCGGCATTCTTGTTTTTAGTATTCCTCTGATTTTTACAAATCTTTTGCAGATTCTTTTTAATATGACGGATTCTGCGGTTGCCGGAAGATTTGCTGGTTCTATTGCATTGGGCTGTGTTGGTTCTACGACGCAACTTGTGTTTTTCTGCACGGGACTTCTTACAGGGCTTGGCGGAGGAATAAATGTTCTTACGGCCTTTTATATTGGAAAGAAAAGTGAAAAAGATTTAGCTGACAATATTTATACTTCGGCAGTAATCAGTTTGATTTTTGGAATTCTGATTCTTGCAGTCGGTTTTATTTTTGCTCCAGTTTTTCTTAATCTTATAAAAACGAGGGAAGAACTTTTTGACGGAGCGCTTCTTTACTTTAGAATTTATATGCTCGCAATGCCTGCAACTGCCTTGTACAACTTTGGAAATGCGGTTTTAAGCGCGCATGGCAACACAAAACTGCCTTTACTTTTTTTGCTTTTGGCGGGAATTGTAAATGTGATTTTGGATCTTGTTCTTGTGATTGTGTTTAAAATGGGAGTTGCGGGAGTTGGAATTGCGACTGTGGTTTCTCAGTACATTTCTTGTATTCTGACCTTAGCTTCTATTTTTAAGGGAATTGGAAATTTCAGGTTCAGCATAAAAAATATTAGGGTAAGCAGTCATAAAGCTGCGCAAGTTGTAAAAATTGGAATTCCGAGTGGACTGCAAAATTGTATTTTTGCCCTTGCAAATCTTTTTATTCAGGCGTGCATAAATTCTTTTGATGCAAAAATGGTTGCCGGAAATGCTGCCACAATGAACGGCGATAATCTTGTTTACAACGTAATGGCGGCGTTTTACACGGCAGGGGCAACTTTTATAGGTCAGAATTACGGAGCGCAAAAAAAAGACCGGGTGTTAAAAACTTACTTCATTATGGAACTTTATTCTGCAGTTGCGGGATTTGCGCTTGGAATAATCCTTTACATTTTTGGAGAAGAATTTCTTTCGCTTTTTACAGAAGATCCGGAAGTTATGGATTATGCAATGCAAAAGTTCAAGATTATGACCTTTAGTTTTGGAATTTCAGCTTTTATGGACGGTTCAATAGCGGCCAGCCGAGGTCTTGGAAAAACAATAGTTCCTTCCATAATTGTGATTTTGGGTTCCTGCGTGTTTAGAATTGCCTGGATTTACACGATTTTTGCAAAATTCCGCACAGTAGAGTCGCTTTTCTTGCTCTATCCGTTTAGCTGGGCTTTGACCGCCGTTGCAGAAACCGCATATTTTATTTTTATTTACAAAAAAATTTCGCGCGGAATGAAGAATTCTCTGTGAACTTGAAAAAGATTTTTTGCGGCTGTTACTGATGGGATTTTGTGGTAAGAGAAAATTTATTGCCTAACGAAAAATTTTATCAGTAACTAGCGCGCGCGGAGTTACAGGAAATTCTCTATTTTACAAATAAATTTTACTGCGAAAAGAAAATCTTCTTGTAAGCACGCAACAAAAGCGCGCGCTGTTCTTGAAGTAAAGTTTTCATTTAACAAAAAGACCGCGAGTTACTGATGGGATTTTCAGTAACAAAAAAATTTATTGCTTAACGAAAAATTTTATCAGTAACGGGGCGCAATTGAATTTGAA
>CAZXCR010000419.1:0-1898 GCA_964639315.1 uncultured Treponema sp.
TAACAAAAAAAATTCGCTGGTTACTAATGAAATTTCCACTTTACTAAAAATTTTCAGTTAACAAAAAAATTCGCGTGTTACCACCAGAATTTTCAGTTAACAAAAAAATTCGCTGGTTACTGACAAAAATTTTCTTCTTAACAAAAAACCCGCTTGTTACCAATAAAAATTTTCAGCTAACAAAAAAATTCGCTGGTTACCACCAGAATTTTCAGTTAACAAAAAATCCCCTAGTTACCAATAAAATTTTCCCTTAACAAAAAACTCCATCAGCAACGCGAAAAATTAGTTGCACCTTTTTATAATAACAACTCGCCTAGCAAACCGCAAATTTTACCAGGCAGTCAAAAATCGTGCTATAATTTGCCTATGAAACACAATCATAATAAATCAATTTTCTTAATTTTTCTTGCGACCAGCCTTATATTTGCAGCTTGTTCAAAAAAATCAATTTCTACTTCCGGAATTTCTGATACTGAAAAAAGCCTTGCTGATTTTTCTATGCAAAAAATTTCTCTTGGAAAAGACAAAATTGAATTTGACTGCAGCGTTGATTCTGAAAAAAACATAAGAATTCCGCTTGAACTGTACTGCGCCGCTTACAAAATCGAATATGAAGTTTGCGGAAGATGCGGTCACACAAAAATTTTTCTTACCAGACAATCTGAAGGCGAAACTCAAACTGACGTTATGCAAGCAGAATGGAACAGCCCTTACATTTCCTACGCAAACAAGGAAGAAAGGCACAGTCTTAACTGCCGCACAATAAATTTAAATGGCATAACCTGGGCCTCGATTGAAATTTTAAATTATTTTGATTTTTAAACAAAAATTCGAGTTTGTTACAAATTTTACTTATTTGGAGCGAATCTTTTTACTCAAGTATGCGCCGCAGGCTTCGCTTGCAACGCAAATTTTTTTTAGGAATCCGCTGTTCCGGCCTTCGCTATTCGTCGCAGCCTGCGGCTGCTATCGAGTTTTGCTTGCGAAACTCGCGGGATTTTTTTTTGTTAACAAGAATTTTTTTTTTGTTAGACAGGAAATTTCATTTGTAATGCAAGAACTCCGGGCCTCCATAGCGGGCTAGGCTTGGCTAAGGTTTTGGTTAAGGAAAAGATTTTTTGTAAACAGGAAATTTTATCAGTAATAGTTGCTTGATTTCGACAAGCTCAATCGGCGCGAAAAATTTTGCCTGGCAACAAGTGGATTTTTTGTTAAGAAAAGATTTTTTCAGTAACAGGCGCAAAAAAAATTTTCAGTTAACAAAAAATTCTTGCACTTATGAAATAAAGCCCGCGCCGGCGTGGAAGGGCGGTTTTCCGGCCACCGCAGCGAAAACTCGCAGATTCTTCTTGTTAAGAAAATAATTTTTTATTAACTGAAAATCTTGTCAGTAAAAGCAGCGGAGCGAGGAGGCTGAGCGTGAGCGAACCCTGGAAGGCCGGTTATCTAGTTGAGTTTTCGCGCAAAAAAAAAGCCCTTTTTAAACCGAAATTTCAGTTCAAAAAGAGCCTTTTGTTTTTTTGGTTGCGCTTTTGTTTTATTTTAAAGTTTTCTGCTTGTCAAAATAAGTGCGAGTTTCTTTTGCTGCAACTCCGCTAAGCACAATCAGCGAAATACAGTTAGGAATTGCCATCAAACCGTTTGTAATGTCGGCAATTGTCCAAACCTGACTGATTGTAAAATACGGTCCAATAAATACTGCAACAATGTAAACCCAGCGGAAAATCTTTACTACAAGCATATTTCCCTTTGTTAAGTATTCAAGACATTTTTCTGAGTAGTAGTCCCAGCCAAGAATTGTTGTAAATGCAAAGAATACCAGGCACAACATAAGCAGGAACTGAACTGAATGTCCGTCGCCACCCAAAACTTTGTTAAATGCAGCAGATGTAAGT
>CAZXCR010000420.1:0-1434 GCA_964639315.1 uncultured Treponema sp.
GAAAAAATCTATTTCTTAACAAAACAATTCTACGAGTTTCGCTTGCCGAAACTCGAGAAGCAACTGTAAGGTTGCGGAAAATTCGCTCCAAGTAAGTAAAAATTGCAAAAACTCGAATTTTGACCTAACAAAAAATTCTATCAGTAAACACGCGCTTTTTGCACAAGCATATTCTGTTATAGTGTAATATCCAGCTTGTTTTGTGGAGGAAAAATGGCAAACTTAAGTTCTGTTTTGTTAAAAATATTTTTTATAATTCTTGCATTGTGCGTTGTTTTGTTTTTTTTGATTTACGGAGCAATTTATTTTTTAATTTACAAAAAGAATTTTTCAAGATTTGAAAAACCAGAAAGTTTTAGCTTCAAAGATGGTGAACTTGCAAAATACAACGATGATTTTGAAAGAGAAGCAAACTGGTTTTTGTCGCAAAGTCCTGTAAAAGTAAAAATTCTTTCAGACGATTCAATAAATCTTTGTGGCGATTTTCTCCCGGCCGGAAAAAAATCCTATTCATCAGATTCCGAAGCTTTTAATCAGGCAAAGTCCGCTGCGGCAACAGTCATTTTGTGCCATGGATTTATGGGCTACGGAATCCGCGATTTTTCTATTGTGCTCAGAACTTATCACGAAATGAATTTTAATGTTCTTGTAATAAATCAGCGGGCGCACGGCGAAAGTGGCGGAACCACAATCACCTTTGGTTACAAAGAACGCTACGACATACGGAACTGGATTTATTTTGTAAACTCAAAAATCGGCGAAAAAACTCCAATTGTGCTCGACGGAGTTTCGATGGGCTGTGCAAGCGTTTTGATGTGCCTTGGTCTTCCTCTGCCGCAAAATGTAAAAGCTGCAATCGCTGACTGCGGCTACACAACACCTTATGAAATTATGAAAAAAGTTTTTTGCACAACAAGTCATCTTCCCGAGCATCCGTTTATGGACATTGCAAATCTCGTTGTAAAAAATCATGCGCATTTTTCCCTAAAGTCCGTTTCAGCAACCGAAGCAATGAAAAATAACAAGGTGCCGGTCTTTTTTGCGCATGGCAAAGCTGACGATTTTGTCCCTTGCCAGATGACCCTCGAAAATTACGACGCGTGCGTTGCGCAAAAGCATCTGCTTCTCGTGGAAAATGCCGGGCACTGTATGTGCGTCCTCCTTGCCCGCGAGCAGTATCTTCGCGAATTAAAAGAATTTTTGCATCAGTTTATAGATTTTTAGGGCAATTTCGGGTCTGTTGCAAATTTTGTTTATTTGGAGCGAATTCTTTTTCCTCAAGCGTGCCACGTTCCACGTGCCAAATTTTTTTAGTAAACCGCTGTTCCGGCCTTCGCTATTCGCTCATTCCTGCAACCTTGCGGTTGGTGACGAGTTTTGTTCCAAAACTCGCGGAATTATTTTGTTAACAAGAAATTTTTTGTTAGACAGAAA
>CAZXCR010000420.1:1444-1896 GCA_964639315.1 uncultured Treponema sp.
CCATAGCGGGCTAGGCTTGGCTAAGTGCTTTGTTAACAAGAAAATTTCCTGCGTAAAAAATCAAATTCCATCAAACTTGAATATGACTCATCTTTTCATTAAGATATTTTAAAATTTTTTTACAGGAGATTTTTAAATGGCACGTACACATTACATTGCTGGAAACTGGAAAATGAACACAAGCAAGGAAGAAGCTGTTGCTTTGGCAAAAGATCTTGTTGCTCAGTTAAAAGGAAAAACTAACAAATTTATGATTGGCGTTCCTTTTGTTTACCTCGACGCGGTTGCTCAGGTTGTAAAAGGTTCAAATATTATTTTGGCAGCTCAGGACTGCGCAGCAACTTCAAACGGCGCTCACACTGGCGAAGTTTCTACAACAATGCTTAAAGATATCGGCTGTCAGTGCGTTATTTTAGGTCACTCAGAACGCCGCCACGAAATTGGTGAATCTG
>CAZXCR010000421.1:0-1894 GCA_964639315.1 uncultured Treponema sp.
CGAAATTGGCTTCTGCTATCTGCGGGAAATTATAAAGTCACTAAAAATATAACGCCTGTAATTCTAATCTCGTTTCAGAATCTCACATGAAGAATTTTTTTTGTTAAGAAATAGATTTTTTATTAACTGAAAATTCTATTAGGTCGAATTTCGAATTTAAATAAAATTTACAAAAAAGGTGAGAAAGCCTAGCCCCGATTGTAGCGGCGCGCGAAGCGCGTTCTGGAGCGCAGCGGAAGAATGAAGGCGAAGCCGCAACCGCGGAAAGCGGGATTCCTGAAAAAATTTTCAGCCGGAACGTAAAAAATTTGTGGCAGAAAAAAAATTCGCTCCAAGTAAATAAAAATTGCAAAAACTCGAATTTTGACCTGTTAAATAATAAATTTCTTCTTAACAAAAAATTCCATCAGTAACCAGCGCGCCTCGTGTTTAAGAAATAAATTTTCTTCTTAACAAGACTTCGAATTTTATCAGCTTATGTGCAGGCTTACTTTGTGCAGTAAAAAATCCACGATGTTTAAATGTTCAATTCCGTTATGACCTAAATCAATTCTGTCTAACGAAAGAACATATTTAGGCGAAGCGTCAGTTATTTTTTCGTAAGCACCAAATTCTCGCCGGATTGTTTCTTCACTTTCCAAAAGATAGGCAACCTGAACAAAGCATTTTTTATTATTTTTAACGGCCACAAAATCAACTTCGCCTTTAAAAGTTTTTCCTGTAAAAACAGTAAATCCCTGAATCAAAAGTTCGTTATAAATTATATTTTCCAAAAAGAAAGTATCTTCATAATTCATTGTATTTGTGGTTAAAGTTCTAAAGCCTGTGTCGGTTGCATAAAATTTATCAACAGAAGTCAAAACGTTTTTTCCGGCAATGTTATATTTTTTACAAGAATGCAAAATGTAAGCCTTGTAAAGTTTTTCCAGATAATTGTAAATGGTCCGCGACGAAACGCTTGTTTTATTTTTTTTAGAATAATATTCCGCTATGTTTTCTGCAGAAAATTCTTTTCCAGCGTTGCTCATAATGTAAAGGGTAATGTCTTTAAAAACCTTTTTGTCTATTTTGCTAGATTTTTTTAAGATGTCGCGATTTATGATATTTGAATATAAATTATCCAGGTATCTTTTTACGGAATTTTCTTCCCTAAAACTGAATCTAAGTGGAAAACCGCCCCATTTTATGTAGTCTTTTATAAATTTATCAGGATTACATTCAATTTTATTCAAGGCAAAAAAATCAACTGATTCTTTAAAACTGAACGGGAAAATTTCAAATTCCACAGTCCTGCCGGTCAAAAGCGTTGCAAGATCGCCAGAAAGTAGTGTGGAATCGCTGCCGGTAACAAAAATTGAACAATTATATTTTGCCCTCAAAGACGCAAGCAGTTTTTCAAAATCTTTTATGTGCTGAATTTCGTCAAGAAAAATGTAATATTTTTTTTCGTCAACAATGTGGCTCTTAATTTCTTCGTTAAGATCTTTTATGTCCGTAATGAAGGAATAATCCAAGTCTTCAAAATTTATGCTGATGATGTGCGAACCGTCTACTCCGTTTTTGAGAATTTCCGCTTTTATTGTTTCCATCAAAATAGATTTTCCCGACCGCCTGATGCCAGAAATAATTTTTATCAGGTCAACTTCGTAATAGGGACGAATGAGTTTTAAATAATCTTCACGAACTAAATCCATCTTTCAAAAATCCTGTAAAATTTTGTATTTGTGAAAGTAAAACACATCTTTCTTTCGTAAAATATTAGATATTTGACTTTTTTGCAAGAATAAAGCGTTTTATTTTCAAAAAATAGTGATATTTGCTTAAAAAATTATTTTTTTCTGGAGCGAGTTCTGGTGGTAACGCGCTGTCCAGGGCTCCGCTATTCGCTCGGTGC
>CAZXCR010000422.1:0-1894 GCA_964639315.1 uncultured Treponema sp.
CTTTTCGTTTTCAATTACAGTTATTTTCTGAAACGCGTTCATCTCTGAAACCATCATTTCCTGCTTTTTTTGAATTTGCGAAATGATTTTTTCTGTAGCTTTTGCAATTGACTGACGCTGCTGTTCGTTACGGTTTTTGTTTGCTTTTTCTTCTTCTTCGTGACGTTTTGCTTCTTCTTCAAGACGAGCAAGTTTTTCTTTTGCCTGCTTCTGCTTCTGAACAAGAATAGCTTCCTGCTGTTCCTGGCGTTTTCTTTCGGCAACAAGCTGGGCGTCGGTTAGCATAGAAGTGTCTGCCTTTAAAAGCTGAACGCGCACTTTTTCAAGTTCCTGCTCAATTTTTTCAATATCTTCTTTTGCCTGAGCCGCAGTTGAATCTGCTGCAATGCCGTTTCCGTTTATAATAAGACGCCTTTCTGCATCAGAAAAAGTTTTTCCAATCGGCTTAGAACTCAAGATTCCAATCGAAATTTCCCCATGCGCCCTGTTTAAAAAAACTGACTGATTGTAAAATTCCGTTTGAGTTCCAGCTAAAATTTCCCCAGTGGTTAAATCGGTAATTGTGCTTGATGCTGAATAAGTGTCGTACTGGCTGTTGCGGGTAATTTTTATTTGAACAAGAAGTTTTGCGTTAATAAGTTTTCCAACTTCAATTTCATTATCTTCTTCGCTGTATTCGATTTTTTGTGAATCAAACTGAAGCTTTCTTATAAGTCCTTTGTCGTCATAATTGATTACGCGAACATCAGAATAATTTTGAATATCATTTATAACCGCATTTTTTATGCTGACTGCAAGATATGTATCTGAAGAATCCTTTTGCGGATTAATAAGTTCCGAAGTTCCCATTAAAATTCGCTTTTGATTTTGAGCATTCTGTGCAAAAAGATTTCCGCTAAAAAAACAAAGCGCAAAAACTGCCGCAAGCAAAGCGCCCTTGTGTGTGCTTAAATTTATTTTCATAAAAACTCCCATAAAAAACTATTTTAACTAAAGCAATAATATAAAAGCCCGCAGCATTTTGTACAGAATTTGATTTTTTTTGCAGCGGATTTTATTTATACATTGGATTTTGGCTTAAATAACCGTGCCTTTTTAGTGCAGCGTCGTAGCGTTTTATAATTTCATAATCCAAATTTGTAAAAGTGTCGGCATCTTCTTTTGAAGTGATTTTTGTTTTGTGATATTTATAGTCGCAGTTTGTAAGGCTTACATTTTTTCCCAAAACTTTATAAGTTTGATTTTCCAAAATGATTCGCTTTGTTCTGTCAGTGTACTTAAAGTTGTATAAAATTTCAGAATTTGACTTTGTAATGTAAACTTCGAGTTTTTCTCCAGTGTAGAGTGAAGAATCGTTGTCGCTTGTAAAAACAAAGGAATCGTTAGTTTTGTTTGAATCAAGAAAATTCGCTACATTTTTTTGTGAAGTAGAAAGACTTGTTTGCACGGCTTCTTTTAAACTTTCAGATTTTGTAGATGAGTTCAAATTTAACGAAGCATTTGTAGTTTCAACTGACGAAGAGTTTGCATCCTGAGATGAAAGTTCGTCCTGAACAGAAGAAATTGCTGAACCCAAAAGCGAACTTAAGCCATTTTCCGCTGATTTTACCTTTTCTAAGGTTTCTGCATAATAGTTTTTTGCTTCATCTGATTTTAGTCCGCTTAGAACCGCAGTAATATCTGCGTTGTTTGTATAATATTTTTCGATTGCAGCCAAAACAAGATTTGATTTTTCCCACGGACTGCCTTTGATTGCCTGGAGCACTTCGCTTTGTGAGTAACCTTCGCTTTTTGCAAGAACAATAAGTTCTTCGGCGCTAATGTCAGTTTTGTAGCCTTCGCTAGTTGCCGCTTCCTTAAATGTTGATGGAAGATTGCGCACTTTTGAATAATA
>CAZXCR010000423.1:0-1885 GCA_964639315.1 uncultured Treponema sp.
CTTCTACCAATAATTCTAGCGATAAATGGACTTGTACAAACTGTGGTACTCTAAACGCTACAACTAATAAATTTTGTGAAAACTGTGGCACAAGATTTGAAAAAGGGGAAATGTAAATGAAATATTTTTGTAATACTTGCAAAAAGGAACTTTCTAGAAATACAACTTTTTGCCCTAACTGCGGAGCAAAAATTAAACAAAAAAAGCATATTGACTCCAGCAAATACCTTCTTTTGATTACAATAGCGCTTTTTATTGTAATGTACATTATTGGCTTAATTGCTTATAGCGACGTTGGTTTTGCAAAGCCGCAGACTTTTTTCAATATGTTGATTGACAATGCCGGTCTTTTAATTGCTGCTGCCGGAATGACGGTAGTAATGATTACTGGCGGAATTGACATTTCTGTAGGTTCTGTTGTTTGCCTTATTTGTATGATTCTTTCGTACGGAATGGAAAAAGCAGGAATGCACGCCGGAACTGCAATTTTAATTTCGCTTTTGTTCGGAATTATATATGGCGCTTTTCAAGGCTGGTGCATTTCTTATATGGAACTGCAGCCGTTTATTGTTACCCTCTCAGGACTTTTCTTCTGTCGAGGTGTTGCCGCAATGATTAGCGCAAATCAGATTGCAATTACAAAGAATGCATGGTTTTTGGCACTTTCGAAAAAAGACATTATTATTCCTTTCTTAAAGAATGGAATTAACCGAATAACAAAAGAGCCTATAAAAGTTTACATTCATCCTTCTGTAATTATTGCTTTGATTACAATTATTGTAATTTGGTTTGTTCTAAAATACACAAGATTCGGACGCAACTTATTTGCAATCGGTGGAAACGAACAGTCTGCACTTCTTATGGGAATTAACGTTAAGCGCACAAAATTCTTTGCTTATATTCTTGAAGGATTTCTTGCATCTCTTGCGGGAATTGTTTGGTGCTTGAACACAACTGCCGGCTTCGTTGAACAAGCTAAAGGTTTCGAAATGGAAGCTATTTCTTCCGCAGTTATTGGCGGTACAATGCTAACTGGCGGTGTGGGAACGGTAGTTGGAACTTTCTTTGGAGTTTTAATAAAAGCTACAATCGAAACTTTAATCCGCTGCCAAGGAACTCTTTCTTCATGGTGGAACAAAATTGTACTTTCAACAATTCTCTGTTTCTTTATCGTACTGCAAAGCGTATTTGTAATCGTAAAAAACAGAAAGTCAAAATAATAAAATCTTTAAAACTAGCCTGATAAATTTCAATCTTTACCAGGCTACAAAAAATGACTTAAAGAAAACGGCGCTAGAATCGGCATAAAAAACTGATTCTGGCGCTTTTTATTTTTCACTAAACGAACAAAATTTTAGTCTTTAAAAATAAACCACATCATCAGCGGAATACTTGCAAAAAAGACTTTGCTAAAAAAATATAGAAGATTTTTAAAGAAAAATGCAGAATTTGCAGCATCAGAAGTTTTTACAAAAAAAGTTACACAAAAAGCAATTACAAGCGAAATAAAAAAAGGAATTGCAAGAGAAGCCACAAATCTTTTTGCAATTTTTCTGATTTTTAAGAATCTTAAATCCTTCTTTGCTTTTTTCTGATAATCCACAGCCTTTTTAAAGTTTACAGAATCAAAACCATAATCCGAAATTGTCATTTTTTCCTCCTAAAAAAGATAAAACTGAAATTCTTTAAAGGGAGTCTCTAAAAAACATCTAAACTGATTTTCTAGAAATGCTCTTTATGGCTACAAATATAAACCACTAGGTGAGACATATAATGTCCCGCATTTTATTTTTTTTAAATTTTTTTGGGGGAATTTCAACTTTTTATCAGGAATTTACAAAAATACAACTAGGAAAAACCTAGCCCCGATAGTTGAGTAAAATGC
>CAZXCR010000424.1:0-1866 GCA_964639315.1 uncultured Treponema sp.
TTTTTGTTAAGTGATAGATTTTTTGTTAAGAAATTGATTTTTTATTGACTGGAAATTCTGTTGGTAACACGGGCGGTTTTTGTTAAGAAAAAATTTTTTTATTAAACGAGAAATTTTGTCAGTAACAGCCGGCAAGTTCGCTGGAGTTTTTTGTTATTTGGAGCAAATTTTTCTTCCTGCAAAAAATTTTTATTCTTTCCGGCTGCAAATTTTTTTAGGAAACCCGCTGTTCAGGGTTGTCATTCAAAACCTGTGGTTTTGAACGTGCTATTGTGTTTTCTTAGCCACACATTGGGCGTTAAAAAATAAGCTTTATCAAAAAGACTACGACTTTCGCTTGCAAAATTGATTTTTTATTGACTGGAAATTCTATCAGTAACACCCGCAATCGGTGCTTGGGCGGTTAATTGTAAGAGTCGGATTTTGAGCTAAAGTTCTGTTAAAAGACCGTCAGTTTTTAGGGCACAACAAAAAGCCTCGTTCTGAACTGAAAGCAGGGCGCAAAGTGACTTTAGTTTTTTTTCGAGATGATTTTTTATTTTTTGGTTTTCGCAAAATTTTTCTACGGCACAAAGCATTTTTTCTGCATCGGCTTTATTTATTGAAGAAGAATTTCCAGAAAGATTAAAAAGGCTAAAAATCTTAAAATTTTCTTCCGGCATAAAAAAAACCGTCATAGAATTTTTTGCTGATTCTACAATTTTTTGAGCAGCGGTGATTTTTTGAAGGACTTCAGTCAGCGGATTTGCTGACAGGGCAGGGGTTTCACTGTTTTCTTTACAAGATTTTTCAAAAAGACTGAGGGAATTTTTTATAAGTTCAAGTTCATAAAAAGTAAAAAGTTCTTCTTTTTTACAAAAAAAATTTTCTTCCATAATGTCGCCGACTCCAAAATCTTTTCTTAACAAAAAATTTTCTACGTTACACGCGCGTGTGTAGTGTAGAAATTTTTTTCTTAAATAAATAATTCCGCGTGTTACCAATGAAATTTCCTGTTCATCAAAAAATTCTATCAGTAAACCCGCACCACATCACGCGCGCAGTTACTGAAAAAATTTTTTCTTAACAAGCGATTTACCGCTATGCAATTTTTAGAGATTCACATTATAAAAGGACTTTGGCAGGTTTACAATCAGTGGGGCTTTATAAAAAAAATTTGCTTTGCATAATCCGTTTTTTTTAGCCACAGGCTCGCGGTCTTTTTGTTAAGTGAAAATTTGTTGCGCGTGGTTACCAGAATACTTTTTCTGGGAAAAAAATTTTGTTTGTTAAGTGAAAATTTTACTGCAAGTACAGCGCGCGTGGATTACTCAGAATTTTCTTTGCTAGAAAAAAATTCTGAGTAACAAAGAAAAATTCCGACATTACACGCGCGCGCTTTTGTTGCGCGGGTTTGTAACAAGATGGTTTCTTTTTGAAAGAAATTTTATTTGTTAAGAAGAAGTTTTTCTGCAAGTACACACGCCGCGCGTGGTTACCAGAAGATTTTTTTTTGGGGAAAAATTTTGTTTGTTAAGTAGAAAAATTTTTTGCAAGTACAGCGCGCGCTGGTTACTAAAAGATTTTTTCTTGGTAAAGGAAATTTTTCTTAACCGCAAATTTCGTTGGTAACCTGCGCGCGGAATGTCGAAGATATTTTCTTAACAAAGGAAATTTTTTTTGTAACTGGAAATTTTATTGGTAACACGGGCGCTCGGTTACTGACAAAATTTCCGCTTTAATAAAAAATTTTCTTCTTAGCAAAGCGCTTAGTCAAGCTTAGCCCGCTATGGAGGCCCGGAGTTCCGCAGGTTACCAATGAAATTTCCTGTCAAATAAGAATTTTTTTCTTAAGAAGAAAATTCGCGAGTTTTGGAACAAAACTCG
>CAZXCR010000425.1:0-1862 GCA_964639315.1 uncultured Treponema sp.
AAAAAAAACTTGCTCCAACTAAGTAAAAATTGCAAAAACTCGAATTTTGACCTAAAAATTTGATTTTTTGAATTCCTTTGAGTATTTTAGAAATGAAAATTGAATATTCGGAGGCAAAAAATGAATTACGATCAGATGACGTTTAAACTTCAGGAAGCAGTTCAGGAAGCCGCGAGTTTAGCACAAAAAAAAGATCATGCTGAAATTGGCAGCGAGCATCTTCTGTATGCACTGCTGAATCAGAAAGATGGGCTTATTCCGCCACTGGTTGAACGGATTGGAGTTCAGCCTTCTGTACTGATTTCAGAACTCAATAAAATTCTTGATTCAAATCCTCAGGCATCTGGGGCAACTCAGGTAAATCTTTCTTCTTCGGCGCAGAAAATTCTTGCAAAATCAGAAAACGAAATGTCAGCTTTAAAAGATCAGTATCTTTCTACTGAACATCTTTTTCTGGCAATGACTGAATCTGAAGATAAAATCGGCGAACTTTTAAGAAAATTTGGCTGTAATCACAAAGATGCTCTTGAGGCACTTAAGGCAGTCCGCGGAAATCAGACTGTAGATTCTCAGGATCCGGAAAGCAAAACCCGCTCTCTTGAAAAATACTGCATTGATTTAACTGCACGCGCTCGTCAGGATAAAATAGATCCTGTAATCGGCCGTGATGATGAAATTCGCCGTGTAATGCAGGTTATAAGCCGCAGAACAAAAAATAATCCTGTGCTCATAGGCGAACCGGGCGTTGGAAAAACAGCGATTGTTGAAGGACTTGCAAGACGTATTGCAAGCGGAGACGTTCCTGAAAGCTTAAAAAACAAGCGACTTCTTTCGTTGGATTTGGGTCAGCTTGTGGCAGGTGCAAAATACCGCGGAGAATTTGAAGAAAGACTTAAGGCGGTAATTACAGAAGTTGTAAAAAGCGAAGGTCAGATTATTCTTTTTATTGATGAACTTCACACGATTGTTGGTGCCGGGGCAAGCGAAGGCAGTATGGACGCAAGTAATCTGTTAAAACCGGCACTTGCACGTGGTGAACTGCACGTAATCGGTGCTACAACCCTCAATGAATACAGAAAGTACATTGAAAAAGATGCAGCACTTGAGCGGCGTTTCCAGCAGGTACTTTGTGCAGAACCTTCAGTTGAAGATACAATCGCCATTTTGCGTGGACTTCGCGACAAGTACGAAATTCATCACGGAGTAAAAATAAATGACGAAGCCCTTGTTGCAGCAGCAACTTTGAGCAACCGCTACATTACAAATCGTTTTCTGCCGGACAAGGCAATCGACCTTGTAGATGAAGCTGCAAGCCGTCTTAAGATGGAGATTGAAAGTCAGCCAGTGGAACTTGATAAAATTGAACGAAAAATTCTTCAGTTGGCAATCGAAAAGCAGTCTCTTAGCAAAGAAGATGATGAAGCGAGTCGTCAGCGTCTTGAAAAACTTGAAAAGGAACTTGCAGAACTTAAAGTCAGCCGCGATGCAATGAAACTTCAGTGGGAAAACGAGAAAAAAGTGATTGAAGGTTCAAGAAAAATCAAAGAAGAACTTGAAAAAGCTCGTTTTGATGAAGAAAAATTCACGCGCGAAGGAAATTTAAATAAGGCAGCTGAATTAAAATATTCAACCATTCCAAACCTTGAAAAACAGCTGAATGAAGCAAACCAAGCGCAGTCAGCAATAAACGAAAGTGGCGACGACAGTGAGCGAAAAAGTCTTCTGCGAAAAGAAGTTACCGAAGAAGATATTGCGCGCGTAATCAGTTCTTGGACGGGAATTCCTGTTGCAAAGATGATGACGAGCGAAAAACAAAAATATCTCAAACTTGAAGAAGTGCTTCACAAGAGGGTGATTGGTCA
>CAZXCR010000426.1:0-1860 GCA_964639315.1 uncultured Treponema sp.
TTTAAGTGCCGGGGCGTAATGAAAATCAATTTCGTTTTGACCAGGTCCTGCTTCGTGATGAGAAGATTCCGGGCGAATTCCCATTTGCTCGAGGGTAAGGCAAATTTCCCGGCGCACATTTTCGCCCTTGTCGTAAGGGGCAATGTCCATGTAGCCTGCGTTGTCGTAAGGAATTTTTGATGATGTGGAATCTTCGTTTTGCTTAAAAAGATAAAATTCTTTTTCGGTTCCAAACTGAAAGTTCAATCCTTCTTTTTTAGCCTCGCCAATCGCCTTAATTAAAAGACTTCGCACATCTTTTTCAAATTCGCGTCCGTCTGGGTAAGTTATTGAACAGTACATTCTTACAACTTTGCCGTGTTCTGGCCGCCATGGAAGAACTGTAAGAGTTGAAGGGTCTGGATGCAAAAATAAATCTGAATGAAGTTCTTCTTCAAATCCTAAAATTGATGACGCATCAAAAGAAATTCCTTCATTAAAGGCTTTTTCTATTTCGTAAGGCATAATTGAAATATTTTTTTGATTTCCAATCACATCGGAAAAAGCAAGTCTTATAAACTTAACGTCTTCTTCCTTAACATATTGAATCACTTCGTCAGCGTGATATCTCATAATTTCTCCCTTAGCGTGTTTTTTGCGCGAGTGTTAGTCGCGGAATTTTTAGTTAAGAAAAAATTCTCTTTTTAACAAAAAAATTCTATCAGTAACCAGCGTGCGTGTGTTAGTCGCAACCTGCGGTTACGTATGCCCACATTCGCGGGCAACACGAGTTTTCTTGCGAAAAGTCGCAAAATTTTGGTTAAGAAAAAATTCTCTTCTTAACTAACAAAATTCTATCAGTAACCTCGCATCAATTACAGATGGTAGTTTCGACAGGCTTAACCACTCAGGTCTTCTTAACAAAAAAATTATAGCACAAAAAGTGCAACTTTCTGAAATTTTCTAAAGATTTGTGTAGCCCATCAAATATTCATCGATTTGGCAGGCGCATTCTCTTCCTTCGGCAATTGCCCACACTACAAGCGACTGTCCGCGGTGCATATCTCCGGCTGTAAAAACTTTTTCTACATTTGTTTTATAGCTTTTGTCAGAAAGACCCAAAACGGTATTTCGCGCACTAAGATTTACTCCAAAAGCTTTTGCTGTGTAATCTTCGCAACCCAAAAATCCTGCTGCAATAAGAATTAAATCTGCCGGAAGCTCTTTTTCACTTCCTTCCCGTTCGCAAAGGGTACGCTTTCCGTCAACAGTGCGAAATTCAACTTCTACAGTTTTTACTCCGCACACTTTTCCGTCCTGAGTGTAAACTTCCTTAATCGTAGTTTCGTAAACTCTCGGATCGTGACCAAATTTATAAATGGACTCTTCGGCCCCGTAATCAGTTTTTAAAACTTTAGGCCACTGCGGCCACGGATTGTTTGCACTGCGTTCCACTGGAGGTTTGGGCATCATTTCAATTTGAGTAACGCTTTTTGCCCCCAAGCGAATACTGGTTCCGGTACAGTCGTTTCCTGTGTCACCTCCGCCTAAAACAATTACGTTTTTGCCCTTAGGATCAAAGAATTTTTTGTCTGAAAAATTTGAGTTTAAAAGACTTTTTGTAACTGAAGTAAGAAAATCAACTGCAAACATTACGCCTTGCGCATCGCTGCCTTTTGCACTTAAGGGACGCGCTTTTTTTGCACCGCAGCAAAGAGCCACTGCATCGTATTCTGCAAGGATTTTTTCTGCATCAAAATTATTTCCTATGTCAGCGCCGGTTACAAATTTTACTCCCTCAGCTTCCATAAGATTTATGCGGCGATCAATGATTTTTTTGTCGAGTTTCATATTTGGAATTCCGTACATTAAAAGTCCGCC
>CAZXCR010000427.1:0-1855 GCA_964639315.1 uncultured Treponema sp.
TTTCGGATTAAAACTTGTTGAACTAGTTTCAGTTCCTTCACTTTCATTGATTAAAGCAAGAGACTTTCCGTTCAAGTACCAGGCATAACTTGTTGGCGTTCCCGAGATTTCACTTGTCATTGTAATTGTAAAGGTGAGCGTGTCATCATCGTAAGGAATTGCAGTGTTAGAAATGTAAGAACTGCCTTCTACACTAGCCAAAGCTGCACTAATTCCAACCGAAGAACTAAAGTTTGTAGCACTAATATTTGCGCTTGAAGCAGGTTTTGTATAGTAACTGTAAGTTGTTACTGAACCATCAGTTGTAGTGCTTTGAGTAGTTACGGTAGCTGTAGTAACTGCATAATTTGTAGAAACTTCTGTTTCGCCATATTCGTACAAAGAAATTTGCCCAGAATAGTCATAAACATTTTCTGTTATGAATGGGCTTGCAACATACGCGCTCCAGTTGTCTTTTGCGCCAGTTGAATCCACTGCATAAAGCCTTAAGCTTGTAATTTCGCTGTTTGTTGAAATTGTCGCACCGTTTTTAAGGGTAAGCGTAAGTCCGTCACCGTCATTGGGTTCGCTAAGAGTGTCAACTGCCAAAGTTTTATTTGTTGCCGAAGTAGAAGCAGAAAGTGTAAGTGCGTTCGAAATTTTAAGCGAAGTTACAACTGGCGTACTAGATGTATCTGTAGAAATTTTTAAAGCTGCAGCTATTTCATTATCTTTGTAAATTACAAGACTTTTACTTGTACTTTCTGCAAATAATGTTTTTAGTGAAGTAATTGCTTCAACATCAACTTCTGGAACCTCGTCTACGTAAATATCAATTTCGCCTTCGTCTGGAAGATTTTCTGCAATACGTTTAAGCAGCGTGGTAAGATTTGCGCGGCTTACAGTTGCAAGTCCGTTGTAAAAAGAAGATTCGTTTGTTGCATAATATTTTTTTACGCTCGCAACAGAAATTGTGCTTGTTGCAGTTGTTGTAATTCCGTCAGCAATTTCTACCATTACGTAGTCATTTGGAATAGAAACTTTTAATGAATCGTTTACATAGAAAGTAATTTTGTACCAGCCAGAAGCAATTGAACTGCCAGTTACTGTTAAAGTGCTGTCCGAATAAGTTGCCGTAAGGGAGGCGCTTTCACCACTGCTTGAATAAGTTTTTGTGTCATCAGTTATGCTCTGGAGCGTTACAATCAAACTTGAAGTGTAATTTGAAAGTGCTGAACCAGAATCCGTAAGACTAAGAGAAAGCCCGCCAGTTCCATTTTCAGTTTTTGCAAGTCCCACAAGAATTGTTGCTGAATTTTTGCTTGCATCTGAATAAACCGAAACTCCGCTTTTGCTTCCAAAAACTGTGTAAGAATTAGTTCCATCTGAATCTAAGCCTGTTCCGCTAAGCGAAATTGTGTAAGTGCCAGTTGGAATAAGCTTTACGTTGAGGACTCTTTCAGTATCATCATAAGAAACTGAAGGCGTGCTTGCTCCAAAAACGGTTTCTTTAGTATTAAGAGAGTAAACCGCAGCCGTTGCACTTGAACCAGACTCAAGTTCTTCTGTAAAAGTTACAGTCCAGTTAGTTATATCTGTTAAACGATAGTCAGCAGCCGCAATGTAGCGAGTGTTTTTGTTTGCCAGATTGATTTTAAATGTTCCGCTTTCTGATGTTAAAGCTTCCTGTTCCACCGACAGTCCGCCCTGATTTTTTGAATCAAGCAGATTAGTACAGGAAACAAACGAAAACGCAACCAGTGACGCAAACAAAAATGCCACTGTGCGCCCACCAAATTTTAGCAAATTAAAATTTTTCTTCATAAAAGTTTCTCCAGTTTTATTTATTAGGTTAAAATCCGAATTTTTTGCAATT
>CAZXCR010000428.1:0-1846 GCA_964639315.1 uncultured Treponema sp.
ATTCCTGAATTTTTCTGGCATAAGAACAAGCGTATTTTTGATATTAAGCATTTCTTCACTTGTTTTTGTAAGAGTTTCAACTAATTTCTGATTTTGACGGCGGAACAATTCATCATTATTGACAGCGGCCTCCTCCATTTTTTCAGCAGCCTCTTTTAGATGGATAGGTGCATTCTGTAAATGCTTCTGACATTCCTGCAAGAGTGCGATAGAAGAATTCATTTCTTCCTTCAGTTTTCTGATTTCTTCCTTGATAATATTTTCGATTGTCTTATCAAGCGTAGCTTTTACAGATTGCGTTACCTGGTCTCCAACAGTAGCCCCCATCTGATTGATGTTTGATGCCACCTGTTCAAGTTTTTCAAGTACAATCCCCATTGTTTGTGGAAAAGGAATCTGTCTGTTGTTTTCATCTGTTACAGACATAGCATCAACTTCAGAAACAAAAAATTTAGTATCCAGATAATCACATAACTTCTTTGAAGATCTGTCCAAAGAATTAAGCAAGGGATGAATCATTACAAAATTCAGGAACATAGAAGAAAGCACACCCACAATAGATGTATTGAAAGCATTTTTTAAACCATCCAAAAGATTTTGAACTCCAGCCAAAAGACTTTGAGAATCCGCAATATTGATACTACTTAAGCCACTTGCAAAACCTACGAAAGTTCCCAAAATACCAAAGCCAATAAATGTTCCAGGAATTATCTTCAAAAATGACTGGATCGGGAGTCTGTGCATATCATTAAAATATGTTTCTCCACCAAAATAAAGATCTGCGTTAGAACGAGTTTTATTGTAAGTTTCATTCAAAAGAAAAGATTCTTTATATGCCGTACAAATGTCATTAATTGCTTTATTGTCTGATTTTAAATCTTCCTTTCTTCCCCGGGAATTTTTAAAAGTTTCATAAAATTTTCTTAACAGGGAAATATCTTTTTGCGTTACACAGCAACAGAAAAGTACCCCGATTGAAAACGCTATGAAAATCACATAATAGCAAATATAAAAAATATCTAAACCTGTAGGTCTAATAGCCACTAAAGAAAGCAAAAGCAAAAATACGGCAATAATCATTTTTACTTTGAAAGAATCTTTTTGTGTATTTTTTTTGAATTTTTCTTTTTTAGAAGATTCAGCAAGTTCTTCTGTTTTTTCAACCTCTACTTCGATTTCTTCATTTTCGACAACTTCAGTTTCGTTCACAATTTCTTCATCAGCCATTTTTAATTTTCTCCCCCATTAGACAATTTTTGTTGAATTTTTTGTAAATCTGGAATTTTGGAAACATTTATTTTGCAGTTTGCAGCCTTATCAACTAAGGCAAAATAAATATTTTTCAAACTTATATAATCTTCATTTTTTAATAAAATATTTTGGACTTTACAGGCAATTTTTATAAAAGCATATTCGTACTGCAAAATATCACTTTCGTATAAAAGTTCGTTCATTACGTTAAATAAAAATTTTATATATGCTGATTTTTTTTCTCTTGACAAAAGAAGTCGATTTAAACTTTCAATACAAGTTTCATCTGAAAGAATTTTATTTATAAAACTTTCATTATTTTTATTTTTTACAGTATAAGAAACCAGTTCTTTTAAACTTGCTTTGTTCTCTAACAAATTCTCAAAATCAATTTTATTTTGAACTTGCTGATTTTCAGTTTGTGCAAAATCACTGAAACTTTCTTTTAAAAGATTTACAACACCACACACAAGTTCAGAAGTATTTAATTTGTAAGCCAATTTTAATTTATTGATTTTTTCTGAAATATTTTTCCGCCCGATATGAGAAAAATAAGTTTCAAGGTCACCAGCCAAAATTCTGTCTGCAGCCATTT
>CAZXCR010000429.1:0-1838 GCA_964639315.1 uncultured Treponema sp.
TTCTCTTGAACAAAAAATTTTCTTCTTAGCAAAATCCCCGTCGCAAACTTTTTCCCGCTAGAAAAAAAACTTTTGAATTTGCAATAAAGCCTAGCCCGTTATGGAGGCCCAAAGTTCTTGCAACCGCAGGTTGCAAGAATGAGCGAACAGCGAAGGCCGGAACAACGGCCGAAGAAGGCAAATTCGCTCCAAAAAAACAAAAAAATTACTCGAGGGTCAAAAGAAGGGCCATTTTAAATTTTCCGTCTGCCTTAACGTAGTGAGCGCCGCCCTTGTCAAACTTGAAATTTTCGCCGGCAGTAATTTTGTATTCCTTGCCCTCGTAACCGATTATGCCGTTACCGTCAAGTGCAAAAATTATTGCCTCGCCCGGAGCTGCGTGTTCTGTAAGACCGGTGCCTTCATCAAAAGCCATCAGCACAAACTTTAATTTAGCGTCGTTCACTAAATCCATATTTACAATTTTTTTATCCTGATACGGAATCAGATTTTTTAAACTAAAAACTTCTTTCGATTTTAAAATTTCGTTCATCTTTGTATTCTCCTTGAGTTGAATTTCCGCATAAACCGCGCCGCCTTTGCTTCTGCTTCCCACAGGAATTCCGCAGGGCGTAATGTAAATGTCTCCGCTTCGTAAAACTTTTTTTTCTTTAGGATTGTTAGTAAAGGCTTCAAAACTGCCGCCAAGTGCAAACCAGATTTTTGGTGCAGAATAAATTTCAGCACTAATATCAGTACCTTTATCCAGTGAAAACCAGATTATTGTAAATTCTCCGCTGCACACGGTTTTAGAAATTGTACAGCAGGGAACTGCCTGATTTTCCTTGGCAATTGAAAAAACTCTTCCAGATTCTTCGTCCATTTTTTCACCTAAAAATATTTTTAAACCCTAAAAAAATTTAATTTTCAGGATTTCCCTTTGATTTTTTTATTTGACCTTTTTATCTTCTGCATCACAGCCATAAATGCAAAAACCGCCAGTCCGCATGCAAGAATAATAATTCCAAGAACAGTGTCCTTTACGCTTATGTCAAAAAAACTGCCGCCCGAAATAAGACTCGCCGTGCAATCCACGCTCCACATAATGACCGCAGCCCAGAACATAAGCATTGCATTAAAGGCTGGCTTTGTAAGATAAGAATTTTTCCAGCGCAAAACAAAAAAAATTCCAGTAAAGCACAGGGCAGCAACTACAGTTAAAATAAGGCACATCAGGCAGTTTTAGCGGCAAAAGTTCTGCGCTCTCTGATTTTTTTTACCAGAGAATGAATTCCACAACCCGCAGCCCACACTGCAGTAGTTAAAAGAGCCATTGCAAGACCAGTAGTTGCAAGTTCGTGCAGCATTCCAGAAATTTCAGCAGGATTTTTTACAGCCGTCAAAAATGGAGGAAGCAAAGAAAGCTCTCCATGATAAAAATGTTCAACAGCCAAAAGAAAACTTCCGCCATAAAGCATTTTTTCCAGAACAGAAATTTTTTCCTTTATTGAAATAAGTTTTGCCTTTTTTGATTCGTTTACGCAGTCATCAGCACTTCTAAATGCAATTGATTTTCCCACAGTAACGATTAAAGCTTCTGCCAAAGGTACAGTAAAGCAAGCCATATTTTCCTCCAAATTTTCTACAGAATTTTTTTCAAAATGTATCTTCTAATAGTAGCATAATTTTAGTAAAAACAAAAAGTTTTTTATGCCAAAATTCAAGTTTGTTGCAAGTTTTATTTATTTGGAGCGAATTTGCCTTACTCAAGCGCGGCACGCAGACTTCGCTTGCGTGCCGAAATTTTTTTAGGAATCCGCTGTTCCGGCCTTCGCTATTCGCTCATTCCGGCGCTTCGC
>CAZXCR010000430.1:0-1798 GCA_964639315.1 uncultured Treponema sp.
CCTATTCTTTATCCAAATGTCACTTTTAACCACAGATTTGGATAAAGAATCGCGGGAAAAACATTTTTATTCTTTTTCGGTTTTGTAAAACAAATGATCCTTATCAAGAAAAACAATATAAAATGTATTCGTAGACAAAGAAAATTCTTTTGCTATATCATCAGTAACAAAGAAGCCGCAAACTCTGACTTTTTGCATCAACCTAAATCTTGACCAGATTAATTCTTTAGAATTTGGAATATTGGCTGGGATTTTTAAATCCGAATTAATAGGAAAATCTCCATATTCTGCCAGAAGTGATAAACCGTTGATTTTTTGATTTTTCCAGTATAAACGACTGCACTTTGTATACTCAGCAAGTTTTTGCAACAACTCTAATTGCATTTTTGGTGACCAATCAGAAAAAACTTGGGCTTGAGGCCTCTGATTTACACAAAAATACTTAAAACTCAGAGTTATTGTATTCTTAGCATCTTCAAAAGTTAGTTCTTCAAGATTTTCAATTGAGTTTAAAAAGGTCTGTTTTGTAAAATTCGTTTTATTCGGCTTTGCCAATTTCTGGATATCCTCCAATTAAATGTTTTTTAAACTCTTTCGTTATAGATCTGTCGTTTCTTAATTTTTTTACTTCATCAAGGCGGTAACAAATAGATTCATTTTTTATTTTCTTAAAAATGTATGTTCTGTATTTTCCACTAATGTCCAAAATATCTGGCGCGTGTACGGTACAAATTAGTTGAGCATGATTTGGATTATTTTTTTCTTTTATGTAGAAATTTAACAAATATGGCAATATTTCAGGGTCAAGATATTCATCCATTTCATCAAGGACAAGAAGGCCTCCAGATTGAAGTGTTATAAAAAAATTCAAAAGAATCCTGAATAAAGTCTGTGTTCCCTTTGCTTCCATCTCAAACAAAAGTGCAATTTTTTCACCTTCATCATTTTCATGAATAAATTGCGGATAATAAAAAATGTTTCCGGCCTCATCAGTTTTATTTTTGATTTCTATTGTTTCAACACCTGTATCATAAAGTTTAATGGTTTCTATCACAGAATTGAAAATCGACGGAAATTCGTGATATTTTTCCGCTACAAAATGATAATCATAATAATCAAAACTACTGTGACCTTTGTAACCGACATTTAAAACAATATTACAGCTTAAATAATCATAAATATTTTTTATTTCAGGCACTTCAAACTGATTTAATGTACTTAAGAAAGAAGCATTATCCCTGAATGATATATCCTTGTTCCCGCTGTAAAGTTTATTTAACGACAAAGAATTAAATTTTCTTTCAAAAACAGGTTCATCATTCAAAGTTAATTTTTCCGATACAACTTTTTCATTTGTTATTACCGCTTCATATAAATATTCATTTTCATCATACAAAAATTGTAAATAAATTTCTGACGGTTCTTTTTTCAAAAAATACGAATCAAAATAAAGTGAATTTCCTGGCTTATAATTAAAACTGTTGGTTAAAAAATCTATTATAAAAGCCAAAATTTTTATGCCATTCGTTTTTCCTGAAGCATTTGCGCCTTTAAAACACAAAACTGTACTTGCAGGCAAATTCATAGAAACATCTGAGGGAACTAACTTATTTAAACTTAAATCAATTTGCATCCAATCCTTAAAAGACCAGATATTTTTTGCACCATAACCTAAAATCATAGAAAATATTATAAATTGAGCAAGATAGTTTGTCAATTTTTGACAAAGTTTTCTAATTTTCTCCCCTGTGGCAACAAAATGCTTTTTACTATATACTGAATCATATTTTGTATTTAT
>CAZXCR010000431.1:0-1798 GCA_964639315.1 uncultured Treponema sp.
GCTGACGGTTCTTATACAGCAACTGTAAATGCAACTTTGGATTCAAACGGAATTACAAGCGTAACCGTTAGTGCTTACGATAAATTCAGTAACAGTTCATCAAAAACCTTTAGCAATATTATGGTGGACGTAACAAATCCAACTCTTACTATTGATGATACTTCGAAGAAACTTTCAGTACAAAAATCAGCATTTACTTTGAGCGGAACAGTAAGCGACGATGTTGGCTTAAAGAGCGTTGTTGTTACAGATACAGTTGAAACTTCAAAATCATGGACTGCCACTGTAGCAGACGGGGCGTGGTCTTTGTCATTAACCCCTGTAAAATCTTCTACAGAAAATACTTCTTCTATAAATTACACTGCAGACGGAGTTCACACTTACACTGTAACTGCAACTGACCTTGCCGGAAACTCTTACCGCCAAACTTGCAATGTTACAACAGACGTTACATCTCCTGAATGGGATATGAGCGATACTAGCAAATACACAAGCACCGCTCCTTACGTAAAGAGTAGTTCTTCGTACACATCAGGCGACAAGGTTTATTACAATTCATCTTCTATTACAGTAGCTGCAAGAGCTCAGGACGATACCAGCGGAATTTCTTGCATTGCTTACAATCTTAATGGTGAAAAAACTGGCGACACTCTTTCTTGGACCGAAACAGGAAACTCAAACTTTACAATTCAAGGTCTTACAGAAGGACTTAACACAATTCTTGTAAAGGCAGTTGACCTTGCAGGAAACGAAAGTTCACAAACAACAGTAATTGCTTATGTAGATACAAAAGAACCTGTTTCAGCAGATCTTTATTCTGTTGATGGCAGCACCGACGTAAGCTCTTATGTTGAAGGAAGTTCAAAACTTGCTAACGGCGAAAACGACATTACTTTTGCAATAACAATTGCCGACGATACAAGCGAAGATACTTCTACATACAGCGGAATAAAATCAGCTTCTATTACAAAAATTGGAAGCACAACTTTAAGCAGCGCAATTTCAGGCTCGTTAAATTCAGACGGCAACTATGAATTTACAATTTCTAAAGCAACTATTAAGGCTCTTACTTCAAGCGGCGCTGTTACAGTAAAAGTTTTGGATAACGCAGGAAATTCTGCTAGTTTCCAGGTATTCTCTTTACTTGTAGATACAAAGGCTCCGGAACTTACTCTTTCAAATCCTCAGGATGCAGACAACAGCACAAGTTCTATTATTGATGTAAACAAGTCTATTTCTTTGAGCGGAACTGCAACAGATACAAATAAACTTGACGAAACCTCAGTTTACCTTGAATACAGCACAGATAACTCTACTTGGACAACTCTTTCAACAGCAAATGCGGGAGATGACTACACCGTAACAAGCGGAACTGCATTCACTGTAAGCGGAATTGACACCACAAAGTTTACTGACGAATCTACAGTTTACATTCGTGCAGCTGCAAAAGATTCGGCTGGCAACACAGGCTATTCAAGCGCAATTTCTCTTTACGTAAATCAGGATTCTGACCGTCCTATTGTAAAAATCAGCAATCTTCAGCAGAACGGCAGCTCTTACATTTTGATGTACGGAACTGACGCGCAGGTTACAGGAACTGTTTCTGATGACGATTCAAGTTCATCAAGCACTGTAGCTTATTTTGCAATGGCTGAAACTGCAATTGTTGGAATGAGCGGAGAAAACTTTGTTGATGCAAGCGGAAACACTGTAGAAAACTTAGTAGACTTTACTTCTTCAACAGGCGACTTTACTTTCAAACCTTCTAAAATCTCTAGGTCAAGCGATTCTTATGATG
>CAZXCR010000432.1:0-1768 GCA_964639315.1 uncultured Treponema sp.
CTACTTAACAAATAAAATTTTTTTTGCCAGAAAAATTCTCCTTGTAACCACGCGCGACTCGTACTTGCAGAAAAATTCCTTCTTAACAAAACAAAATTTTCCTGCAAAAAGAAAACGCTCCTCTTAACCGCCCGCGCAACAAAAGCGCGCGCGGTACTTGAAGTAAAATTTCCGCTTAACAAAAAAATTTCACGAAGCCCACAACAAATTCCACTCCCCTACCCTATTCTCTCATAAAAAGATTCCAAATCTCCATTTTCCAGCAGCGATTCAATCATCGTTGAATTTATTTTAGGAAAAACATTTTTCACAGCTAAGTAAAATTCACAAATCACATTTTCTTTTTTACCCAAAATACTTTTCTGACGTGTTATTAAAAATTTATCTTCATCAAAATCAGAATAATTTATAGTCAATTTTGCAAGATATCCTTCGTACAAACCGTAGTTGTCTTGAAACCACTCCATATCCACTGCATCAAGGCATAGTTCAAAAGGGTCACCATCAGCATTTTCTAAATAAATTTTTTCATATGCAGAACCTTTGTAACCAAATTCCGCGCCAGGAGAAATCAAAACATTTTCAATTTGTTCTACAATATCTTTAGCCTTATTCACACTCATTTTTACCGTCTGCGAAAACATTAATTTGTCATCACGAAGGAACAAAAAATCAACATTTCCATCTAAAGTTTGCTTTGAATACATTTTCAAAGTATTTATTTTTGGCAGTGATTTTTTCTCAGTAGCAAAACTCATCTTTAATTCTCCTCCCCCAATCTTCTTCTAATCTTCTTCCGCCCGACCTCAATTTTAGAACAACTGATTTTAGAATAACCGAATTTATTATAAAAAACATTCAACTCGTAGTTGAAAAAAGTCTCTAAAAATTGCAATTTTTAGAGACTTCTCTGAAAACGCGATATTTTAAGTCTTTACATTTCAAAGACTTAAAATTCGCAGACACCTGGTAAAAAAGCATTAAAAATGATTTTTTACCAGATGTCCTTGAAAGAATTTAGTGCTAAAATGACCTATTATTTATTCCGCGAGGTAAAAGATGATTTCAAACGAACAATACCAAGAAGAAAACTCAAAAATTGCAGAAGCTGTAAAATTTGCAGCAGAAAAACATGGAAACGTAAAAAACAAAGACGGTTCAATCGGTCAAAAAAGAAAAGGTTCCGGACTGCCCTACATTGTTCATCCAATGGAAGTGTGGCAGATTTTAAGAAACAACAACTGTTCCGCAAAAGTTCAGATTGCCGGTCTTTTACACGACACTCTGGAAGATACAGCTACAACACCCAAAGAAATTGAAGCAAAATTCGGCAAAGATATTCTTGCCTTAGTTCAAACAGAGTCAGAAGATAAATCCAAAACCTGGAAAGAACGCAAACAGCACACAATCGACGCTCTGGCAAAAGATTCAATTGAAACAATGCAAGTTTGCTGTGCCGATAAACTTTCCAACAGCCGCGCCCAACTTTACGATTACAAGCAGATTGGACCCGCACTTTTTGACCGCTTTAACAAAGAATCCACGCCAGAACTGCAAGCCTGGTACTATAAAAGCATCGTAAAAGCCCTGTCGCCTCTTTCCGGAATGCAAATGTACGAAGAACTAAAAGCCACAGTAAAAGAACTTTACGGCGAATGACCGAGCTTGAAATTTGGAGCGAATTTTTCTTCCTGCCAAAAATTTTATTTCTCGCGCACCCGTGTGCGCTCGGCTATTACTGACAAAATTTTCGCTTTAATAAAAAATT
>CAZXCR010000433.1:0-1763 GCA_964639315.1 uncultured Treponema sp.
TTTCAAAAATAAAAAAATCTTTACCTGTTGGAAAAAAAGAAAATTCTTATTTAATTTCCTGCGTAAAAATAAAAAATTCAGTTCCGGTAAGTCGTCTTGAAGAAAGTTTTGAACCCGGAGAAAAAACTATTGAGCAAACAAAACTTTATTCATATCTAAAAGGTCAGATGATTGTTGTTTGGAATGAAAAAAGAATAAAATCTTTGCTCCAACAAATTTTTGGAAATGGTGCTGATTTTAATCTTCTTGACCTGCAAAAAGAATTTGCAAAAATAAGCCCTCAAATGCAAAATGCACAGCTTAGCGAACTCAAGCTGAAATCTAAAATCGCAAAGTATGGAAATCATGCACCAACAGAAATTGGCGGACTTTACAATCTTTTAGTTACGTACATAAATCAGGAAATCAGAAAAGAATTTCCCGAAATTCCGTCTCTGGAAGAAAAAGATTTACAACTGGTTGCACTTGCGGCACTTGCTGACATAATGCCGATGAAAAATGAAAATCGAATTTTTGTTAGAAAAGGACTTGCTTCAATAAATTCACACAAAATCAGACCTGGACTTTTTGAACTTATGAGCGCACTAAAACTCACGGAAAAAAGAGTTACTTCAACAGACTTAAGCTGGGTTGTGGTTTCGCATTTAAATGCTGCCGGTCGGCTTGGGCAAAGTGAACTTGCGGCAAAACTTTTTCTTGAAGAAGATGAAGCAGAAAGGTCTCGGATTGTGCAAAAAATTATTGAACTTAACAATCAGAGAAAACTTTATACAAGTCAGGCGCAGGAATACGCTTCTATTCAGGCAAAAAATTCTTTAAGTGAACACAACAACAAACTTTGCATTGTAATTGATGAAAGAATCAATCGTGGCGTAAGTGGAATTCTTGCTGGAAAACTTGTATCGCTTTACGATGTTCCTGCAATGGCTGTAACTTTTGTAGGGAACACGGCGATTGGCTCAATGAGAAGTTGTCGCGGTTACGATGTAACAGCATTTCTTAACAAGATGAGCGATATTTTTATAAATCACGGCGGACATAATTTTGCTGCCGGATTCAGTTTTGAACGTTCCAAACTTGCAGAATTTGAAAGGCGCGTAAAAGAACAGTCGGCGGAAATTGAACTTTCTGATTCGGAGTCAGATTTGTTTAATGTTGATGCCGAAATTCCAATTCAGTATTTAAGCCCTTCACTTTTATCCTTAAGCGATAAATTTGAACCTTACGGCGATGAAAATCAGGCACTTTTGTTTATGGCAAGAAATTTGCCGGTTCAAGATGCAGCGGTTTTTCAGGGGCGAGGAAATGATAAACTTCACTTAAAAATAACTGTGGACGCTGGAAAATACAAATGGCCGTGTATGTTCTGGTCAAAAGGCAATCTTCTTCACACAGAATTTGAAATTGGCGACAGAGTTGACATTTTGTTCCGAATTGAGCGAAACACTTACAATAAAGTTGAAACACCACAACTCGTTATTGTTGATTTGAAAAAAAGTGAAAACTGGTAAAAACTAATATGTTGAATTTCGAGTTTAAATAAAAGTTACAAAGTCTGTTAAGTTATTTAGTTAAGAAATTGATTTTTCTTAACTAAAAATTCTATCAGTAACCAGCGCAGAATATGCGTGAGCAAAAGCCGCAAGCTTTGTGCCAAAACTCGCACGTTCCGATTGTTAAGCAGCCCGTTGCCTGAAAATACAAGCGAAACTTGCGGTAAACTCTGAACGTTGGCAAGCGTTGAAAACCCTCTTACGTTCAGC
>CAZXCR010000434.1:0-1740 GCA_964639315.1 uncultured Treponema sp.
CAAGTGCAAATTTTGAAAAGCGCGCCATTTTGCGAGTTGCACGCGGACTTATGCCGTATTTTTCTACATCAAGATTTTTTACTTCTGCATCAATTTTTACCCCCAGACGTTCAGGGTTGAATAAAGAAATTGTTCCAATTCCACTTTTTCCGTTTTTTACATTTTCCCAAGCTTCGTCAACAGTATTTCCAACTGGCGAAACAACTCCCATTCCTGTAATAACAACACGTCTTTTATTCATATTTTCTCCCGTAAAGTGATTAAAGCAGGAAATTTCTAAAATCAGTGTTCCAGAAATTTCCCTAAAAAATCAAAATTAATGATAACTTTTACAAATCTAATTTTTTACGCCGCAATTTTTTTAGCGGACTTTAAAGAATATGGCAAGCATGGCAACCGTAATTAAAAGCTGCATGATTACAAATTTTATTAAAACTTGAGTTGGCGACCAGCCCTTATTTTTTCGCATATGATCGTGCAGCGGAAAGCGGATATTTTCGAAAATCGAAATGTGAAGGAATCTTTTTAGTGCCACTTTTAAAAGTCCCATTCCGCCGTTAACAAAGATGATTGAAGAAGTTGCAAGGAACAAAAGCGGATTGCCGCTGACTAAAACGCAAACGCCTATAAAAAATCCCAGCGCTCTTGAACCTGCGTCGCCCATCAAAACTGAACTTGGATAAGCATTGTGCCACAAATATCCCATCAGAACGCCCGCCAGTGTAAAAGTGATTAAAGCCCACGAAGCACCGCGTTTTAAACTTGGCACCAGAAGATAATTTGCAATGTCAACGTGACCAAGAACCATATAGAAAATAATTCCCATCGTAACCAGCGCAATCAAAACCAGTGATGAACTTAATCCGTCCACACCGTCAGTGCAGTTTGTAGTATTAATGCTTATCCACAAAAGAATTGTTCCAATAATTATGTAAAGCCACGTAGGAATGTGAATCAGTTTTGAAGTGAATGGAAACCAAAAGTAGAGCTTTCCGTCAGCAAATTCGTTTTTCATAAAATGAGCCAAAAGAAAACTTGCAGCCAGGCAGATGATTAAATCAAGAAGAGCTTTTCTGTATTCGCCCCAGCCTTTTTCGCTGCGGTCATCCAAATACCCTGTAAGCATCATAAGCCAGGTGAGTAAAAGAATTCCGCTTTCAAGCCAGTTTACAGGGCAAAAAATGAATGCAAGGATTACAAAAAAACTTACCCATACAACTCCAGAACCTGTAGGTTTGCCTTTTGCAGCTTCTTTTGTAAGGGTAAAATCGCGTCCCCGGTCAGAAGGAAGAAATTTATAAAATTTTGGAAGAAGAAATCTTGAAACAAAGAAACCTGTGTAAATTGCCAGAACAATCAGAATGGCATAAGACTGAAGAAGCCTTGCCGGGCCCCAGAACTGCGTTAAAAATCCGCCTAAATAATAAAGCATTTTGCTCCACCGTGAATAATCCTGCACTTGCAGGAGAATACGGGCATTTTATCAGAAATAACTGATATTGTCATTCAGAGCGCATTTAAAAATTACCTTAAAAATTGCTGATTTTTACCAGACTTTAAAAAGGGCAAAATTCGAGTTTTTGTAAGTTTTATTTATTTGGAACGAATTTGCCGCAACCTTACGGTTACGTATGCCCACATTCGTGGGCAACACGAGTTTCGGCAAGCGAAACTCGTAGAATTGCTTTGTTAAGAAATAGATTTCTTCTTAACAAAAAGACCGCGAGTTTGTCGCAAGCG
>CAZXCR010000435.1:0-1733 GCA_964639315.1 uncultured Treponema sp.
TTTACTAGACGCCCTCTTATGTCGAGTATTTTATGTCGAGATTAAAGAATTTTTCGCTGCGGACTGTTGTTGGCGGTCCGTGACCTGGAAGCAAAATTGTGTCGTCGGTTTGAGATAAAATTTTTTCTTTGATTTTGTCTTTTAAAAGTTTTTCAGAATATTTGTTCGTGGTTCCGCTGATTTTTCCGGCACTGATTGTGTCGCCTGTAAACATAAGATTTCCGATTTTAAAAACCATACTGTCTGAAGAATGACCGGGCACAGAATAATAATCAATGTCTAATCCGGCAATTTTAATTTTTCCATCACCACGCAAAACTTCTGTTTCAACTCCGTTTACTTCAAAATCGCCTGCATAAATTTTCGTCGAGTAAATTTTTAAAAGAGTTTTAAGTCCCTGAACGTGCTGCTTGTGGCTGTGCGTAATCAAAACGGCTTTTAGCGTGTAACCGCCGTCTTCAATCTGATTTATCATATCATTTGTAACTTTTGCAGGATCAATAATAATCGCTTCTTTTACATTCTGATTTTCGTTGACCACAACGTATGCGTTTGTAAATCCATCAAAGCTAAGATGAAAATATACTTTCATAGTTTTAAGTCCTCGACTGCTTGGTCTGCTGAATTTCTTATGTCGCCAATGTAACTGCTTTCGTAGCGGTTCATAAGAGCTTCTCTTGTGTTTGAAAGTTTAAACGAAACATTGTCTTTTATTGCTTCGTAAAAAATTGTCTTTTTTAGATTGCAGTTGTTCATTGAAGTTGTAATTAAAACTGCCTTGATGAATCTGCTGTTGTAAAGGTCGCTGTCATCAAAACTGGTTTGGTAAGCAGTAATTCCATTAAAATTATTGTGAATTAAGTCGCTGCCGGTAAGAACTGCGTGAACTAATTTTGAGCCAGTAAAATTTGAAAACTGAATGTTGCTTGCAATAAAATCGCAGTCGCTTATGGTGCAAAAAGCCATATTGCACATTCTCATTCTAAGTCCGTTTGAGTGAAGGTTCGCGAACGTACAGTTGCTGAAGTCGCAACCGTAAAATCTTTTGTTGCTCAAATCTGCTTCGTTAAATTTAATTCCGCTTGCGTTTAGCCCGATTATTTTGTCGTGATTGTGAACATAAAGTTTTATTTGATTAACAATCTGCTCTTTTTCTGGATGATGTTCAAGACAGTAAAATTTTTTTTCAGACCGTTCTTCTTCAAAACTAGTTAAAAGTTCCCCATCTTTGTTAAAAGAAGAAAGCGCAGTTTTTTTACAATCCTTGCATTTGCATTGTCTTAGCTCAAACATAGTCAAAATTCTATGCTATTGAATCTAAATAGTCAAATGGCTAAAATTAAAATATGTGTTGGAAGTGTGGAAACGAAATTCAAGTTTCAAGCGGACAAAAAATTTTTTTTGCAGATGAATGTTCTTTTTGTCATTCGCCTTTGCATTGCTGCCTTAACTGCCAGTTTTATTCGTCTGGCGCTCATTACGACTGCCGCGAAACTGTGGAAGATGCTGTGAGTAACAAAGAAGATGCAAATTTTTGCGATTATTTTAAGCCAAAGACTTCTTTTTCTTTGCCAAAAAATTCTTTTCAAAACAAAGCGGAACAGGCAAAAAAGAAATTTGATGAGTTGTTTTCAATTTGATTTTTTCTGTTCCAATGCAAGACTGATTTTTAGTCCCTACACTGATTGCGAATTTTAATTGCGGATTTTAACTGCCGAACTTTTAACTTACTA
>CAZXCR010000436.1:0-1728 GCA_964639315.1 uncultured Treponema sp.
AGGTCAAGCGATTCTTACGATGGGGCTCACTTGTTCTTTATCTACATAAAAGACAATGGCGGAAACGAATTCTATACAACAGCTACAGATTCTAACTATCTTTCAAATCCAAAGTTGTATTTAAAGAACACTAAATTAGACGATTCTGTTGCAGCAACAGAATTTGACTACAAGAGCGACAGTACAGCTCCTTCTGTAGTAAATGCACAAAGCTACACATATCAGACTGGCAGTTCAACTCGTAACACAACTTATGATTCAAGCAGCAAAGAAATTGAACTGCTCGAAACTGTGGGCGCTTCATTTATTGCTGGCGGAACACAAAAATCTAGTTTGCAGTTTGTAATTAACGCAAGCGATGCAAACGGAATTGCCGGAATGAAACTGCAGCTCTTCAAGGGCGACGATACTTCTGCGGTAACTTCACTTGCAACTTCAAGCACAATAAATGGCACAAGTGTAGGTGATGCTTATACAGTTTCAAATTCTTCTTCAGATGGATTTACTGCAACTTCTGACGAAATAACTGCAGTTTGGGAAACAGGTATTCTCGACATTTCTGCTTATGAAACAGGCTCTTACACCTTGACTGTAACTTCTTACGATACTTCAGGATTGTACGGAACCGGTTCATACAGTTTTGTAATTGACAATACCGCTCCTACAATAAAAATTTCTTCTCCTTCAAGTTCAGAAGAAGTAACTGGCGACACAACCGTTCAAGGAACTGCAATCGATTCTGGTGGAAGTTCAACAGACACAACTTACTGGTTCATTCCTACATCTGCTCAAATTACAGCTGCTAGCTCTGCATCTGACACAGCAACATATTGGCACGATTTAATAATTGCTGCTGAAGAAGACACAACAACTTCTCCAAAACGCGCCGGAAGTGATCTTTACGATAGTTCAACTGTAAGCGTATGGAAGTTTATGTTTGGAGCAAGCGGAACTGCAGTTGACTTTACAAACTATGATGATTCAAGCTTTAAAGACAGCACAAACGATTCTATCTATAATATTCCTTTGTACATAATGTCTGTAGACGAACTTGGAAATTACAGCGTAGAAACTTCTTACAGCATTAAGCACAATCCAGAAGGCGATAAACCAAAAACTTTAATAACATATCCAGATAGTACAAGCTCAACTTTGGGCGGCACAATCCGTCTTTCTGGAACAGTTTCAATTCCTTCAGGAACGGCAACTGCTTCGGCTGTATTTATTCAGATTGACAACTCAACTAGCTTTACAAGCGACTATGTTGCAGCAAAAACTGATTCTAGCGGTAGTGCAATTTACAAAGTTTATACTGCGGCAGAAGCAATCGCTGAAGTTCTTGGACAAGACGATTCATCAAAAATTACCTGGTCAAGCAGCACGGCTTACGGATTTAGTAGCGAAACTGCATTTAACGCATGGTGGGGAATTAAGGTTGATAAGTCTTCTGCAATTTGGACTAAAAATATAAATGCAAACGGAGAATTTGACCCAGAAACAAGCGGCACTACAAATACAATTTATCTTCGCGCAGCAGGAATTAACTCAAGCGGAAAACTTGGTGCATGGACAGATACTTACACAGTAAGTGTTGATAATTCTGCGCCTTCAGTTGAATACTATCTTGCTCAGTTCAGTTCAATAAGTCAGTCTAGCTCAACATTAGCTTCTCTTGCCGTAAGTGAAACTCAAACTGCTTCTAAAGATTATTCTTCTGAAATCTACTTA
>CAZXCR010000437.1:0-1727 GCA_964639315.1 uncultured Treponema sp.
CCCGGATTTTCGCCTAAGTCTTTTGTTAAGAGATTTGTGGAATTGTCAAAAACTTCAAGAAAGTCAGCATTCTTTTTTTCACCAAAAAATCTTGTAATTTTGTATTCTTTTGCTTCAGCCTGAAAATTTATGAATCCACCGCATTTTTCGCCGTTCCACGGAAGATAATGTTTTCTGTCGGTAAAGTCGCTTGAACGGCTTGAGTCGAGTCCGTAAAACATTGCTTTTATAAAGGCAGCCAGGCTTGATTTTCCCCAGCCGTTTTCTTCTAAAAATGAATTGAGTCCGCCTTTAAACACAAAATTTTTTTTCGAAATGCCGCCGAAATTTTCTATGTAAAGTGATTTTATCTGCATTTTTACAAATCCTTTCCTGCAAGAGCTTTGAGTCCGGCTTGAATTACCGAAATTTTTTCTTCCTCAGCCAAATCGCTTTTTTTTACAACGCGTACAAATTCGCCTTTTAGTGAAAAATCATTTTCGTACTTTGAAAAATCAATTTTTGTTTGAGTTTTGTTTTCTATTTCAAAATGATAAAATTTATTTTCAAACTGACGCAAAAGAATTTCTGGTTCAAGTTCCGCATTTTCATCAATTTGACCGCGTAAAACCACTCGCACAATATTTTTTGAATCCAGATTTTCTAAGTTCGCTTTTAAGGTCTCTGAAAATTCACAAAAATCAGTTAAATGCGAAACGTCAATTTCTTTTATAATGATTTCTCTTTTTGCAAACGGAACAAATTTTTTTTCAAACTGATTTTTTTGGCTAATGTTCAAAAGCACAAAACCTTTTTTGCCGCATTCGTCAAATCCTCTACCTTCGAGGCAGCCTGAATATGACCAAATTCCCCTTTCGTCCAAAGCGCCGCTTTCAAAAGAGTGAATGTGCCCAAGCGCAAGATAATCTATGTTTTTGCCGGCAAGCTTTTTTAAATCAACGCACACTTCGTCATTTTTGCCAGAAGAAATTTGCGCGTGAAGTACAACAAGATTAAATTTTTTTTCGTCAAGTTTAAGTTCTTTGTATGCGCTGTCTGGAATTGAAGAAAAAAATTCTCTACCTGCAATGCAAATATTTTGTGTTGTGTAGAGAGTCCAGTTTTTTTCGCTAAAAAATTTTAAGTTTGACGGCAGATTTTGAATTTGAGAAAAAATATTTTCGGCATCGTGATTTCCGCGTAAGTAAAAAAATGTGATTTTTGGATTTGAGCTTACAAGAGACAAAATTCTTTTTGCAGTTATTTTTTTTGCGGATTTGTTAGTGTCAAAAAGATCGCCTGCAATTATTACGCATCCCACCTGATTTTCTTTTGCGTAAACATTCACTAAATCTTCAAAATTTTTTACAAGTTCTTCGTTGCGTTCTTTCGCTTTTTGAGCATTAAAATTTGCCAGTTTCGAATCCAAGTGCAAATCTGCCGTATGAATTATTTTCATATTTCTAGTTTACCGCAAGTTCCGTTTTTTTTCATTGCACATTGCAGGGCGGGCGGCGGTTTTGTAAGATTGTAGCGCGCCGATTGAGCCTGTCGAAATCAAGCGTTTGTTACTGATAAAATTTTCGGTTAAGAGGGAGTTTATTGCTTAACAAGTGGCGTGCGGGTTACTGGCAGAGTTTTCAGTTAAGAAGAAATTTATTGCTTAACAAGAAATTCTATTAGTAACCAGGCGCCCCGAGTTACCAATAAAATTTTCAGTTAACAAAAAATCTATTTTTTAACAAAAA
>CAZXCR010000438.1:0-1715 GCA_964639315.1 uncultured Treponema sp.
AAGCCAGCCAAGCCTAGCCCCGATTGTAGCAGCGCGCAGCGTTCAAAACCGAAGGTTTTGAATGAAACTGCGAAAAGCGGGATTCCTGAAAAAATTTCGGTAAGCAGGCGAAGCCTGCTTAGCGCGCTTGAAGTAGGAAAATTTGCTCCAGAAAAAAATTTACTCGGTGTAGGCGGTGCTTTCGAGGGCGGTTTCGATTTCGTTGGGGAGCAGGGAGAAGAGGTTGAGGCCGGTTTCGCTTTCGATTTGGTCCGCGGTGGTTATGTAGTACTTCCAGCTTTCTTCTTCGGTGTAGGTGGAGTTTGCGGTGGCGTTTGAGAGGCAGCTGGTGGTGTTTGGCATTTTGACTGCTATCATTTTTGCTTCGCCGTTTTGTACGCGACTTAGGTCGTTTGTTTCTTGCGGCAAGATTAATAGCACTTTCCAGGTGTACGCTGGTACGCGGATTGCGGTGCTTTTTGTGGCGACTTCTATTTGGGTGTAAGTGCCTTTGGTTGTGGTGCCGCCGCTTTCTTTTGACGGTCCGCACACGATGTATAGTTCATTGCCGGCTAGGGCTAAGTTTCTTTCGTAATTTTCGAGGTACATCCACACTTTTTCGTTGTTGTTTGGCGATTGTGGTACCATATTTGTCATATAGAAGGTGCTTTCGTTGTTTTCTTCGGTATCTGTTCGGTCGCCAGACGGGCACATATGGCCTCGTTCAAATCCGTAGGTGCTGTACTGGTAGTCTGACGGAGATATTACTGTGAAATTTGATGGCAGGCTTGTGTCTTCAAAAAATTCTGTGCTGCGACTTACGCTGCCTAAATCGCTACTTTCCAGGTGCCAGGCTACCCAGTTTGGTATGTGGTCGGTTTCGTTGTAGCTTAGGGAATAGGTGCTGCGGTTTATTAGGTAATTTTCTGTTTGGGTGGAATCTGATGTTGCGTCTGATGGATTTCCAAAGTATAGTGCGCTGTTTTCGGCAGTGGAAGTGTCTAAGTAAAAGACTGCGCTGGAACTTGCGGAAAAATGTTCGCCACTGCTACTTACGGCTATTGCGTAAACGGTAAAAGATTCGCTTTCGCTTAGGTCTGAAAATAATGATGATAATGTAAAGGAATTTGATTTGATTCCGTCTTTTTGATAGTTGAGCGAATAGAGTTTTTTTGATGAATAGTAAATTTCTGCACCACTTGTGCTGCAAGAAAGGCTTATTTCCTGCGCGGAACTTACAGTGCCGCCGTTTGGAGTAAACGAAACTTTTTCTACGGTTGATGAATCTGCGCTTTGGCATGAATAAAAGCTGATGCAAAAAACAAAACTTAATACTAATCCGGCAATTTTTTTTGTGATGTTCAAAGGGTCCTCCTGCGGCGTGGCGCGCGGTACGCGGGTGTTAAGTCGCAAATTTCTGTGATAACACGCGAATTTTTTGGTTACTGAAAATTAAAAAATTTTTGGAGCGGACTTTTCTTCTTCAAGAAAAATTTTTCTTCTTTCCGGCAAAAAGTTTTTTCAGGAATCCGATCTTGCAGGGTTCCGCTCACGCTCATTCAAAAACTAAAGTTTTTGAACGGCTTCGCCGCCCTTACAGCTCGGGCTAGGCTTAACTAGCAAAAATTTGACTATAACAAAAAAATCTGGTGGTTACACGCGAATTTTTTGGTTACACGCAAGCCCCGGTGGTTGAGCCTGTCGAAACCACCATTTTGTAACTAACTATCGCTTGA
>CAZXCR010000439.1:0-445 GCA_964639315.1 uncultured Treponema sp.
AAAAATTTTCAGTTAACAAAGCCGCGCCTGTTACCCAACAAACTCCCTGTAAACAGCTTCGAAAATAATTTCTTACTTTTCCGGATACTCAATATTGCCGTATTCGCAGGTACAACCGGCAACAGTTATATGCTCCAAAAGTTCGAGATTTTTCTTCGAACCCTTGTATATTCTAAGTTCGCCGTTTCCAGTTCCAGCAAGAACACGCATAAGTTTTCTACCACCACAAGGACTTTCATAATCGCGCAAAAACATTTCGTCAGCGTGGCAAAAAATATCAATATCCACCACGATTTTTTTACTGCTCGCACTTACGCTCCAATGCAAAGTGGAACCAGAATTGTCAACATCGTCTGAATTCACTTCGGAACATTCGTAGCTGATTTTTTGCTTCTTTTTCTGACTCGTGTAACCGAGCACCACCACCTCGTCAAGAATCTTGGAG
>CAZXCR010000439.1:455-1704 GCA_964639315.1 uncultured Treponema sp.
TTTTTCCTTCAACCGAAGCAAGAACGCTCAAAGTTCCATTGTATTCGCCCTGAACTGCAAAACAAGAGTCCAAAAGCGTTTTTCCAGTAATCTGACTCGTAAGATTGCTAGAATTCAAATGGATAAAAGGATTTGCAAAGTCGTGACCCCAGTTTTTATCAAAAAAAGCGCAGGATTTTATTGGCGTAACAGAAAATTCTTCGCCATTAGCAATAATTTTTCCCTCACAGTCACATTTTCCGCCAAGCACAGCCCAGTGGGAAATTTTCGCATTTGAATCTGAATGAAACGGAAGTCCTTTTTCAAACTTTAAATTCCATTCGATTTCCCCAGAACTGCACAAAAATTCAGGATGATTTGAAAGATCTTCCGGCAAAACTTTTATCTTTCCAAAGCAGTAATCACTTGCAAAAACACATTCACTTTCGCTTCCTTTTCCGGCACGAATTACAAATTCATTTTTTCCAAATTCAATTTGACCGTTTGGAAAATAAGCACTTACTTGCCTTCCTCCCGCACCAAAATATCCTGCACGAACCATTGTAAAAGACGGCACAACAAATTTTTGTGACGCAGCACTTTCCGCAGATTCAGTTCCTGCCAGTGCGTACTGTAAATCTTCTGCGGTTTTTTCAAAACGATTTTTAAAGCCCAAAACACATTCTTCAGGCGAAACTTGTGGATTTAAGATATAAAATTCAATAAAAAAAACTTTTTCAAGTCCGCTTTCAAGACTTACCGCATTTGTAATAAATCTCCAGCGCTCAAAACCATTCTTTTTTAGAGAACCTTTCAGCATCAAACGCTCGTTGCGAGTAACATTATTTTTCATCATAAAAATTCCGTAAAAAACAAAAAATTATGTTGTGGTCATATCAAAGTCTTAAAAACACGAATTCAGAATGACACATTTTTACTTTTATTTTCGGCAGAAAACGAGATTATTTTTAGTTCAAAATTCGAGTTTTTCTTGAGGATTTTGTTGAGAGTTTTATTTACTTGGAGCGAATTTTTTTTCATCAAGCGCGCATAGCAGGCTTCACCTGCCTACCGAATTTTTTTTTAGGAATCCGGCTTTGCGCGGTTGCGGCATTCGCCTTCATTCTTCCGCTTGCGCTCCAGAACGCTTCGCGCCGCTCCAATCCGGGCTAGGCTTGGCTAAGTGCTTTGTTAAGAAAAAAATCCATTTCTTAGCAGGTCGAATTTCGAGTTTTAATTAGAAAGTTACAAAAAAGGTGTAGGAAAATGC
>CAZXCR010000440.1:0-1701 GCA_964639315.1 uncultured Treponema sp.
TTTATTTTAGCCCAGAAGGAATTTTGTGTAGCGAAACTGTGAATCAGGAAAGCCAGAAAAATTCTTTTGTTTTAGAAATGAATAAAAATTCTGCGTCAGCGGTGCTTGTGTATTGCGGGGAGAATTTGTACGGCTGCATTTATCCTTTTTGCACGGAACTTAGCGAAGAAGATTCGTTTAGCGCAAAAACACTTTTTTTGTTAACGCAAGGAAGTTACAGTTCTTTTAAGGAAACTCAAAATTTCTTGAACTATTTTAACTGGCAGCGTTTTATAAAAGACTGCCGCGAAAAAGAAAATGTTTGGGAATGTAACATAGAAAATGTAATGACAAAAATTGCCAAAGGAACATACAAAAAGTCAGATTTGAAGTAAGGTGCGGGCGTGTAATGTTGCAGACTTTTTCTTAACCAAAAATTCTGGTGGTAAACACGCGGGATTATTTTGTTAAAAAAAAGACAATGTGCTATATTCTGTTTTATGAAAAAATTTATAAAAATTCAGAAAATTGCTTTTTTTGCCCTTGCTTTGTTTGTGACCGTTTTTTCTTCCTGCTCAAAAAATTCTAGCAAAACAGAAAATGCACTTTCCTTTGAAAATATTCAGCAAATCAAGAAAAATCATTCCTGGTATTATTTTACTGGTTCTGGATTTGAAAAAATTGACCTCCCGCAAAACGCACCTTTTACAAGTCAAAAGCCGTGGACGGAAACTGTAAGAATTTCTTCGGCACTAAGCCTTTCTTATAAAAATTCGTCTTCTGAATACACAGGCTATGCGCTCGTAAACAGACTTGGTCTTCTTGCATTCTGTGCTGACAAAATTGAACTTTTTTCTGACGCTTCAATTTTTACAAACGACACCGCCGGTTCTTTAGTTTTTAGTGATGGATTCCCGGTTTTTTATTTGTACAGAAGCACTTTTTTTAACGAAAAGATTTACGACGAATCGAAGGCTATCCAAAAGACGCGGCCTTTTTTAGTTGAATTTAATCCGTCTTCAAAAATTTTTTATCCGCTGGTTTCCTACGAAAATCTTGGCTTAAGCAGTGCTGACCAAATTACAAATTTTTTCTGGAATGGAAAAACCTGGACTTGTTCAGCAAAAATGCAAGGCGAAAATGGAAACAGTTTTAATTATTTTCAGTGGAGTCCGCCGGTTGCGCTTACTGACTTAAACCCTGTGTTAAGTTCAAATTTTTTTGAATTTTCGTACATTAGCGAAGAGGAATTTAAAAAAATAAATTTACCGAAAAGTTTTGACGAGGCACCTTTTGAACTAAAAGAAATTTTGTCATCTATTCCGCAAAAAATTACTTTCTGCATTTCGTGGCGCAATCAAAGTGGAACAAGTGCAGTAAGTTATTTTCATCAGGGAAAGTCCGATATTCCGCTGGATGCCTTTGGTGCAGTTTTTCCTTTGTGTGAACTTAGTGCTGCGGTTTTTGCTGACGGAACAACTTACATAAAAAAAACTGATGGTGAAATTAAGGCGTTCCGCTTGCCAAAACTTCCAGCTGGATTTTCTTACGGAGAATTTCTTGTAAGCGAAAATTTTCTTTATGTTGCCTGGGAAGAAAGCGAATTTTACAAAAGCGGCCGCAGCGGATTTATTTGCCTGGATTTGAGCGATTTTTTTTAAGCGCCAGTTACTGATAGAATTTGCAGTTAAAAAAAAATCAATTTCTTAGCAACAAAAATCT
>CAZXCR010000441.1:0-1698 GCA_964639315.1 uncultured Treponema sp.
AGGAAAAATTTATGCCAAAAGACATACTTAAAGAAATTGTAGAAAAACGAAAGGCGGCTCTTGCACAAAGGGGAATTGAATTTGGCTTTGAAATTCCGGCGGTGCGGGCTAGAAAAGTTCACGCATTTCTTGAAACAAAGGGAACGATTCTCGAAGTAAAGCGGGCGTCTCCAAGTAAAGGCGATATTGCGCCAAATTTGAATAGCGGCGAAACGACACTTGCCTATGCAAAAGCGGGTGCGGGGGCGGTCAGTTGCCTTACCGAAGAAAATTATTTTAAAGGTACGCTTGAAGATTTGATGAAAGTTTGTGCGGCACTCGATAAATTTGAACTGGAAACAAAAAAAATTGCTCCGGCAGTTTTAAGAAAAGATTTTTTGCTTAGTGCTGCGGAAGTTGAGGTTTCGTACAGGGCCGGAGCCGATGCAGTTCTTTTAATCGCGCGGATTTTAGAGACAGCCACCATTGTTGAAATGGCAGAAAAATGCGCTGAACTAAAAATTACGGCGCTTGTTGAAGTTCGCCAGGAAGAAGACTTAGAAAAACTTAGTCTTATAATGCAGAAGGTAAATCACAAATACATTGCAGTTGGAGTGAACAGCCGCAACTTAAGGGATTTTTCAATAGACCCTCTGATTCCGGCAAAAATGTACGGTTCAATAAAAAAAATTGCCCCTGACGCAAAAATCATTTTTGAAAGCGGAATTTTGTCTTGTCAAAGTGCAGCTTTTGCCGCGGGAATGAATTTTACAGGAATTCTTTTAGGCGAAGCGGCGGCAAAAAATCCTGAAAATTCCGTTCAGTTTACACAAAGTTTTAAGAATACCAATGCAAATCAAAACGGAAAGTCGTGGGTGGAATATGCAGAAATTTTGGCTAGAAAAAAAAGGAAACGACCGCTCATAAAAATCTGTGGAATTACAAATATAGAAGATGCAGTTTTTGCAGCCGAAAGTGGCGCTGATTTTTTAGGATTCGTATTGTATTCACCTTCGCCCCGCTGCACAAACGAAAATTTTATAAGAGAAGCGCACGAGGTTTTGCATAAAAAATTTGGAGAAGCTGCCCCTCGCTTGATTGGCGTTGTTGCCGAAACAAAAAGTAATCTGTACAAAAGCGCCATAAATCTTGCAAAAGAAGGCGTGTTGTTTAAGGTGCAGTTCCACGGATGCCAAATGCCGCTTTGTGACCAAAAAGAATTTAATGCAGTTCCAAGATTTGCCGCGGTGAACATAACGAATCAAGAAGGACTCGAAAATGCAAAAAATCTGCTTTTGAAAGGCGAACCGCGGGTTTTAATAGATGCCCAAACGCCGGATTTAGTAGGCGGAACCGGGACGCGGGTTGACGAAAATTTCGTGCAGGAAATTGCGCAGCACACGCAGCTTTGGCTAGCCGGCGGAATTACAGCGCAGAACGTGAAGGCGATAATTGCAAAGTTTACCCCCGAACTTTTGGATTTGAGCTCGAGTCTCGAAAAGCAAAAGGGCGTAAAGGACCACAAAAAAATTACTGACTTTTTCAAGGCAGTTTTGTAAAAAAGTGATTTGGAGCGAATTTTATTACCGCACAGGCGCGCGCACGTTCTTGCAGAAAAATTTTTCTTAGCAAACAAAAAGTTGCAGTTCCAAAGAAAGCATTTCTGTCAGTAACCCGCGCGCGCAGTTTACTAATAAAATTCCCTGTTTTCAAAAAAAT
>CAZXCR010000442.1:0-1692 GCA_964639315.1 uncultured Treponema sp.
TCAGTTAAGAAATTGATTTTTTTCTTAACTGGAAATTTTATCAGTAACAGCCGCAGGCGCGGTTACTGACTGTTCTTTCAGTTAAGAAATAGAGTTTTTCTTAACTAAAAATTTTGTTGGTAACAGTCGCAGGCTGCGCCTGTTCTGCAAGTTTTCTTCGAAAACTCGCGGGTGCGGTTACTGGCAGTTTTTTCAGTTAAGAAATTGATTTTTTTCTTAACTGGAAATTTTATCAGTAACAGCCGCAAGCCCTGTACAAAACTAACCCTAAAGCGACGAAATCAACTTCAACAAATTTTCTGTTAAATTTCCGTTTGAAATTAAATTTTGTGCAAATTCAAAATATGACTTTTCTAGTTCAGAATAATTTTTTAAAAGACCAAATAAAATTTCACTTTGCGACAAAAAATCAGTTTTGTTATTAAAAACGTAATCTCTAGCCTCGCAAAGCGCTTCGTTTTTAAAAATCGCAGTGTTTGAAATTTCTGCATTTTCACTCAAATTGAAATTTAAAAAATATTTTTTTAAGTCCGCAAAAATTTCTTTGGCAAAAAAGGGCTCAAGTCGCCTTAAAAAAGCGTCAACCTTAACCAGCTGAAATTCATCCTCCTGCACATAAGCGTGCCACACAAAGGGAATTCCCAAAAGGCAAGAGCGACTAAAAGAATCTTCGCCACGCACAAAGTTAAAATCGCAAAGACTCAAAAACGCGTCCCAACACTGCTGCGGAAGATATTTTAATTCAGTAAAGTTAAGCGCAAATTTTTTTGGAGAAGATTCCACATCAACTTTACTCAAGCCGGGCGAAACAAAAATGTGAATCTTAAAACGCGGATTTTTTGTTTTCATAAAATTTTCAAAGTCAAAAAGCGCCTTCATTTCTGCATCGCAATTTCTTTGGTAGGTAAAAAAACTAACGCAAAAAGTATCTGGATTAAAAAAAGGCTCAAGTTCAGTTTGGGTCAAAAAATTTTTTAAATAATCAAATGCCAAAAGATTTTTATTTTTTTCAAAGCCAGTCCGATTGGTTTTTAGAGCGCAAAATCTTTCCTTGGCAAAATCAATAAAAGGCTTGTCCAGAACAAGACCGCCAGTTTTGCTCGTAAAGCCCGGAAAAAAATTTATTTTCTTAACAAAAGAACTTCTTGTTCCGCTTTTTAAAAGATGAAAATCATCCGCCCAAGATTCCGCAGTTAAATATTCAAGATTTATAATGTAAAAAAAAGATTTGTTTTCCTTTGCAAAAAGAATTTCTTCAAGCCAAAGCGGTCGCCTGCACTGAAAGCACTGAACAATAATCTTAGGCAAGTTCGCGCTGAATTCCTTTTTACAAAAATCCGCATTATTCCAGTCAAAAATCGTAAGGTCAGCAAAAGTCTGCACCGCAAGAGCGGGATTTATTTTAGGCTCAATTTTGCTAAAAGAATAAAGATTGCTCACCACAAGATTTAATTTTACCTGCGGCCTAAGCTGGCAAAGGTTTCGCGCAAGTCTGTACACAAAACCAATGTCGCCAAAATTATCAACCACATCGCAAAGAATTGTAAGTTCCATAAACATTCAGATTTTACTTAAAATTCGGGGGATTTTAAAGCAGCGCTTTGCTAGGGGATTTTTTTTGTGGAGCAAATGCCGCAACTCAAGAAAAATCTTTTTCTCGCGGATTCCCCGCTCGGCAGAAAATTTTATTAG
>CAZXCR010000443.1:0-1685 GCA_964639315.1 uncultured Treponema sp.
AAGAAATTAATTTTTTAGTAGAGCGGAATTTTGTTAGTAACAGCCACAAACTCGCGGTCTTCTTGATAAGAATTTATTTTCTTAACTCACAGAATTTTAGCAAGCGACTTAGCCCGCTATGGAGGCCCGAAGTTCCGGCGCAAAGCGCCGGAATGGAGCGGTAGCGCAAGGCCGGAACAGCGGTTTCCTAAAAAAATTTTCTGCCGAGCGCACAGGGTGCGCGAGAAAAAGTCGCAAGCTTGAGAAAAAAAAGTTTGCTCCAAGTAAGTAAAAATTGCAGTCTTTAGAAGTCCCTTTAAAAGTCGGTCTATTGCAGAAAATCATAATCTTATGCTAGAATAAGCCCGCTAAGGCGCTATGTTGTAGTAGCTTTGGTTCTCTGGAGAGATAGTGAAATTTTGCGCTTATTTCGAGCGTGCAAATTTTATTACGCCGAAGGGTTAAGGTCATACAGGCCGATATCTCAGGCAAATGGACAGGGCAAAAATAAAGTTCTATTCACTCCTTAGAGAGCTATCTGGTTTTTGCACTTCTTTTTGATTTGCATGTACAGAAGCTCTTATTTTATTTTAAAGGATGCGGTAAAAATGTTTGATCAAATTCTTACTGCCATTGACGATTTTGTGTGGGGAATTCCTACAATCGTCCTCATTCTTGCAACAGGTCTTCTGTTGACAATTCGTTTGCGCGGCGTTCAGTTTACAAAACTTGGACTCGGATTCAAAACAATGTTTAAGAAAACAGGCGGAAAGGGAGAAGTTACTCCATTCCAGGCGCTTTGTACGGCACTTTCTGCTACAATCGGAACAGGAAACATTGTTGGTGTTGCAACAGCAATTGCAGGTGGCGGACCAGGAGCTCTTTTCTGGATGTGGGTTGCAGCCTTAGTTGGAACTGCCACAAAATACACAGAATGTATGCTTGCTGTAAAATACCGTGAGCACGCTCCAGACGGACACGTTCTTGGTGGACCTTTCTACACGATTGAAAAAGGAATGAAGGAAAGAACAGGATTCAGCTGGAAATGGATGGCAATCTTGTTTGCTGTTTTTGGTGTTTGTGTAGGACTTTTTGGAATTGGAACCTTCACTCAGGTAAACGGAATTACTTCAGCAGTAAGCAATGCTTTGGATCCTCAGAATGACCACGTTGCATTTTCTTTGTTTGGAAATGATTACAGCTGGGCTGTTGTAATTGCAGGTATTCTTGTTACTCTTGGAGTTGCTCTTGTAATTATTGGCGGACTTAAGCGCATTTCAAAAGTTGCAGAAAAAATTGTTCCAGCAATGGCAGTTGTTTATGTTTTCTTAGGACTTTCAGTTCTGATTATGAACGCAACAAAAATTCCTGGAGCTTTTGCAGTAATTTTCAAAAGTGCATTTGGTTGGCAGGCAGTTGCTGGCGGTGCTACAGGTTGGGTTTTCAAACAGGTTACTGATTCAATGCAGAAAGGGGTTGCACGCGGAATTTTCTCTAACGAAGCCGGACTTGGTTCAGCTCCAATTGCAGCTTCTGCAGCTCAAACAAACGAACCGGTTGCACAGGGAATTGTTTCTATGCTCGGAACCTTTATTGACACAATCATCATCTGCTCAATGACAGGTCTTTCTATTGTAATCGCATTTTACGTAGGACCAGATGCAGTTGGTTCTGGTGAGTTAAAGGGAATCGCACTTACATCTGCT
>CAZXCR010000444.1:0-1684 GCA_964639315.1 uncultured Treponema sp.
ACGGAACTTTAAGCACTGGCTTTTCAAGAGGACCCAAAACAACAAAAGATTTTGCAGGCGTTACAAGTTTTAAATCCGTTGTTTCATTAAAAGACCGAATTCTCCAAAAATAAGTTCCCGGATTAAGATTAATGCCTTTTACGCTAGTATTATAAGTTTCCTGCGAAGTAATTATATTTGTAAACTCAGAATCTGCGGCAAGTTCAAAAACCGTTACGAAATCTTCAGGGAGATTCTTTTTCCAAGTGAATTTTGTATCTGGAACCATTGAAGCTGCTGCCCTAAATCCTTCCACAGGTTCAATCGTATGCTGACTTGGGCTTCCCTTCATTGCATAAAAACTGCGTACAGTCGAAGCAGGAGAAATATTTCCTTCAACATCTTCATAACTTACAGACCAGTAATATTTTCCGTCTTTTAGTTTTTTTGTTTTAGTATTAAGCAAAAAGTGATTATCCGAAGTTTCTTCAGTAACAATGCTGTGCGAAAAATCTTCACTGTCAGAAATTCTTAGAGTATATTTTGTTGCCTCATCTTCCATTTTCCAAGAGAAAGCAGCGCCTTTTTGTGCAAGTTCTGTATTGATAATTCCGTTTTCTGCTGGAACCATAAGTTTTGGTTCACTAAGTTCGCCTTTTTTTGTAATTATAAAACTGCCAGTTTTAGAAGTAGACGCAAGACCTATTTTGTTTATTGTGTAATACGGAGTTACCCGCCAAAAATACACGCCTTCTGAAAGTGTAGAAATGATTGCAGAAGCAAGACTCAAGCGCGTGTCTATTACGCAAGAAGAAAAATCCGCATTGTTAGAAATTTCAAGCCGATATGAACTTGCATACGCCGCCTCAGTCCAAATAAGACGCACTGCCGGATTTCTTGTTCTGTAAGAATATTCAAAGTTTTCTGCAGGGACTAAAAGTTCAGGACTTAGCGACTGAAGTATATGAAATTTTCCAGTCTGAACATAAATTTTTTCTTTTTGTGCTGATGATTTTGCTGATTGTGATGACGACGATTCTGCGGACTCTGCGGACTCCAAAAATTTTGCACTAAGCTTCCACCAGTAATTGCCTTCTTCAAGCGGAACTTTTACATCAGTTTGATTTTCAAAAGAATTTTGGTATGCAATCTGAGAAAAGTTTTTGTCTTTTGAAACAGTAAGTTCGTAGCTAACAGAATTTTGCTTTTGCTTATCCAAATCATTAAAGTTAAAATTCCAGCTGAAAGGAATTTCATAATTTTCTTTAGAGTAATATAAAATTCGCTCATTAATTTTAGGCGAAGAAAGCACAAGCGACGGCTCCTGATAATTTCCATTTTCTTTTACAACAAGGGCTTCTCCTGCTTGAACTGCAAGTTTTTCGCCCTTTACATCAGAAACAACAGAAGCACTACCCTTTACCACCTGAACAGAAACATCACTTGCACCGCCCGCTTCATCAGACGAAGCATTTTTTGCACTTAACGAAGAACCTTTTTCGAGTTGAAGCGAAACGCCGTTTGCTGTCAAAGTCATTCCGCCATCTGCGTCAGTTGAATCAATAAAAGCTTCACCACCCGAAAGTTCTGCCCGCAAAGATTTATCTTCCGAAAGAAAAACTTGCGCCATTGTGTTTTCAGATAAATCCATAATGTTTCCGTCAGAAAACCAGATTGTCGCCTCCGAAAGACTTGAAGTGTGAAT
>CAZXCR010000445.1:0-1682 GCA_964639315.1 uncultured Treponema sp.
AAAAAGATGATTCTGTTCAAATTCCCGAAACTTCAGCTCAGCCAAATTCAGAGTCGCCAGAAGAAGAAAAAATGAATTTGGACGGATTTAGCGATTTGGCGGATGCAAAAGACGGCGTAAGTTTAGACGAAGTTTTTGAAGATGGAAAACTTGATGATGAAATCGAAGCGGACTGTCAGGAAAAATATCAGGATAATCTGGAAAATTTAGTTTCAGACGACGCTGATAAAAAAGATGATTTTGATGACGAAGAATTTTTTAGCGGCAATCCATTTGGCAGCGCAAAAGGAAAATCTCCTGTTCCCGAAAAAGACGACTACGACACAATGTTTTCTTCAGAAGAACTTGCTGATGAAAAAAATAACAGCGATGAAGGATTTGAACTCGAAGAAATTCCAGAAGATGAACCTGATGAAAAAAATGAAAAATTGCAAAAACCAGAAAAAGCAGAAACTGCTAAAACTGATTCTGATTTGAGCGCAAAACAATCGCCTAAAGAAGAACCTGAAGAAAAACTAGAAGAACTTGAAAATGCAGAAGATTTAAACCCTTACGCCGAAAATAATTCTGATGAAAAAATTCCTGCTGCAAGCGAAGTTGAGCCATTAAAAAATGATAAAAGGCAGAATGAAAAAATGGCAGATGATTCTTTTGACGCTGGCAGTAAAAATCAGAATGCAAATCCTGTTGCACCAAAAGCTCCAGAACAAAATAAACTTCCAGAGCAAAATAAAGCAGATGCTTTTGAAAGTCCGGCTAGCTCAGAAAGTCTTCCAGAAAAAGAAAATTCGTCTTTGCCACAAAACGCCGCAGATGGTTTCGAAAAAGATTTTTCACCGTCAGATTTTGAGACCGAAGACAATGCAGAAAATCTCCCAGAAAAAGAAAATTCTCCTTCGGCACAAAACGCCACAGAACCTTTCGAAAAAGATTTTTCACCATCAGATTTTGAAACTGAGGATAATGCAGAAAATCTTCCAGAAAAAGAAAATTCGCCTTTGGCACAAAACGCCGCAGAACCTTTCGAAACAGACTTTTCTCCGTCAGATTTTGAAAGCGAAGATAATGCAGAAAATTTTGGATTTGAAGAAAATGCAAAGGATGAAAGTTCTGACTTTGTAAGCGACGAACCTAGCGAAACTGGAACTTACGAAAATTTTTCTTCAGACGAAACAATTCCTGAAATGCCAGAAATTGCCGACGCTAAAGAAGCCTTCTTAAAAAGCGCAGAAGAGCCAGATTCTTTCGAAAATGAGAAAACTCCGGTTAGCGAAGAAGACTCACTGGCTAGCGACGAAAATTCTCTGGGCGAAAGCGAAAATGCTACAGTTGGCGAAGAAAATTCTTTAGCGGAAAACGAAAGTCCGTCAGTTAACGAAGAAAATCCTCCGTCGGAAGATGAAACATCTTCAGTTAACGAAGAAGACTCCTTGGGTGAAAATGAAATTTCTTCAGGCAACGAAGGAATTTCTCTGGACGAAAGCGAAACATCTCCAGTTGGCGAGGAAAATTCATTAGTCGAAAGCGAAAATCTGTCAGTTAACGAAGAAAATTCTCTGGCTAGCGACGAAACAGCGTCAGTTAACGAAGAAGAATCCCTGGGTGAAAGCGCGGTTTCTTCAGTTGCCAACGAAACTTCTTCAGCTAAAAAAGAAAAGTCGGAAACGGAATCTGCTATTGAA
>CAZXCR010000446.1:0-1680 GCA_964639315.1 uncultured Treponema sp.
TAGTTTGAGTTCCGCCTACTCTTTCGAATTTTCTTTCAGCAAGTACCCTAAGAATTTTTATTTGCACGTTCTGATTTATTTCACCAATTTCATCAAGAAAAATTGAACTTCCGTCAGCAAGTTCAAAACGACCTTTTACCATTGAATCAGCATTTGTATATGCGCCTTTTTCGTGACCAAAAAGTTCACTTTCAAGCAAAGTTTCGCTTAAGGCAGCACAGTGAACATTTATCATTCTTTTTGAAGCGCGTGGAGAAAGTTTATGAATTGCCTGCGCCACAACTTCTTTTCCAACGCCACTTTCGCCGGTTATTAAAACATTTGCCTTCGACGCTGCGGCTTTTTTTATAATCTCCTGAATTTTTATCATTGCAGAAGATTTTCCAATCATATTTTTTAGAACACTTTTATCTTCTACTTCTTTTTTTAATTCCTGATGCTGAAGTCTTATTTCGCGGTTTTCAAGCGCGCGACTTACAATCATTCCAAGCTGGTCAAGATTAAGCGGCTTTGTTAAAAAATCGTAAGCGCCGTGCCTCATAGCCTCAACAGCACTGTCTATGCTTCCGTGGCCGGTCAGAATAATTACAGGAATGCCAGGGGTTTCTGTAGTCACTTTTTGAAGAACTTCCTCACCTGAAATTCCGTTCATTCGCAAATCAGTTATAACAAGGTCAATATCGCCTTTTGCCAAAAGCGCAAGCCCTTCTTCACCGCTGGCTGCAAGTTTTACAATGTAATCGCCCTGTTCAAAAAATGCCGCAAGTCCTTCGCGTATATTTTTTTCATCATCAATAATTAAAAGCGTAAATTTCATTTTTCCCTCAAATCAAAAAATATGATTCAAATCAAAAAATCAGCCTTCAAGAAGCATTGTTTTTTCCTGAGGAATCGGAAGTCTAATTGTAAAGATTGTGCCCACGTTTTCTTCTGAAGTAACATTTATATCGCCGTTAAAATCCTTGATTATTTTGTACACCGTTGTAAGCCCAAGTCCAGTGCCGTTAGCCTTTGTTGTGTAGTAAGGCTCAAAAACTCTAGAACAAGTTTCGCTGTTCATTCCACAGCCGTTGTCAGCAATGGAAAGTATATAATTGTCGCCCTTGTATTCTGAATGAATTACAACTTCAAACGCAGTATTTTCAGTTTTTGCATTTTTACGCGACTGAATTGCAAAAAGTGCGTTCTGCAAAAGATTTACAAGAATTTCTCTAAAAAGTTTACTGTCAATTAAAAGTTGAGCCTCCTTTCCCGAAAGACTCGAAACGATTTTAATTCCCTTTTCTTCGAATTCCAGTTTATAAAATTCAACAGTTTTTTCAATGATTTTTTCCGGATTCAAAAGTTCAAGTTTTGCGTGAATAGGTTTTACTGCAAACAAAAAGTCCAAAACTATTTTATTCAGATTGTTAATTTCTTCGTTCGCAACATCAAGATACTGCTCCATAAATTTTGGTTCAGGAAGCATTCCGTCTTTTTCGCGCGCTTTTTTTATTGATTTCTGCAAAAGCTGAATATAAATGCTGATTGCACCAAGAGGATTTTTTATTTCGTGAGCAACAGAAGCGGCCAGATTTGTAAGAGACGAAAGACTTTCCATTCTGTGAGTAAGAATTTCTTGCTGACGCTTCGCCGTAACATCATCAATGCAAACAATAATTCCTGTAATATTTTTTTCCT
>CAZXCR010000447.1:0-1662 GCA_964639315.1 uncultured Treponema sp.
TGCACAAAATCCGATGAATTTTTTGAAGTCTTCTTGTCTTTTCCTGTCACTAAATATTCAACTGACACATTTAGAGCTTCCGCGATTTTTACCGCAATATCGGCAGGCGGAATCGAGGCTCTTGCTCCAAGGTAGTTGTCGAGAGTTCCTTTTATGATGTTAGTTTTTGCAGAAAGCTCTTTTACTGTTAGACCTTGAAAATCAAGCTCGTTCCTAAGATTTTCTCTGAAAGACTTCATGCTTTGATTATATCGATTGATGTATTCTTATCTTGATTTTATAATTCAATCTACATATAATCAAAATTCAGTATATCGATTGACGTGTCGTATTTTGGAGAAATGAATTTTGATAAAATTTGCCCTTCTTTTTGGCTCTGCTCCTGCCGGATTTTGCCAGAAAAAGCTAATTGAAATGAAAAAAAGCCTTGCTTCAAAAAATGGAGGCTCATGGGGAGAAGGCGGAATTGTCAGTTTTCCAAACGGAGCAAGTGAGGGAACTCTGAAAATCGTGTTTGAAAATATAAAAACGCAGGCTGAAAATTTACGGGATGAAAAATCTGGATACAAAAAATTGAAAAACGCGCTTTCTCTTCCTTGCAATAAAGATATTTCTGAAGAATTTTTTGAAAACTGCAAAATAAAAATTTTCCTGTATATATGCACCTTGTCGCCAGTCGAGGAAAGCGAAAAATCTGTCTGGCTCGGCGGCGAGGAAGTCAAAAAAAGCGTGATTGATGATTTTATAGAATTTCCCCGGGCGTTGGATGTGACTTGCCAAGATAAAATCGGCGCTTTTAATGACATTCAGGTAATTTACGACTCGGACAGGGAATTTGTGAGGGAAGAAGATGAGGCGGATGTGTGAGAAATTGAAGCGCGCACATAGCGGAATGTTGCGGGCGAGCTCGGTAAGGAGGCGCAGGCTGCGGCGCACGTTCTGAAACAATTTTTTAAGAATTAAGGAATTTTTTATTTTAAATGGAAACAGAAAAAAGGGGTAAACGTTATCTTGCAAAAAATATAGTTTTTCTCACAATTGGGCAGTTTGGAACTAAGTTGCTCACATTTTTTCTTGTGCCTTTGTATACAAGTGTGCTTACTTCTGCTGAGTATGGAACTTATGATTTGTATTCTGCAACGGTTTCGCTTTTTGTTCCGGTTCTTACGTTAAATATTTCTGATGCGACAACTGTTTTTCTTTTGGATAAAAATCTTTCAAAAGAAGGGATTGTTTCTATAAGTTTAAAATATTATTTTTATTCGCTTTTAATTTTTGCGGGATTTATTCTTTTAAATCTTTTTATTGGTTTTGCTCCTCTTTTTAATGAGTTTACGCTCTTTCTTTTTTTGATGTTTGCAGTGAATGGTCTTAGCCAGCTTCTTTTAAATTATGCACGCGGATTTGACAGGGTAAAAGATGTTTCAATTTCGGGCGTTCTTTGTTCTGCAGTGATGATTGCTCTTAATATTATCTTTTTGCTTCCTTTGCATTTGGGACTTAAAGGTTATTATCTTGCGACAATTGCAGGAACTTTTTTTCAGATTGTTTACCTTTGTATTTCGCTAAAGATTTTTAAGTTTATAAAAATCAAAAGACAGGACAAAGACTTAAAAAAACAGATGCTTTAATCGATCAGTTTTCATTACAGCCTTATGAGCA
>CAZXCR010000448.1:0-1661 GCA_964639315.1 uncultured Treponema sp.
GACGAAATTGAAAAATCAAAAAATTCTGCTAGAAAAATTTATGCTTGCGGAATCAAAAAAGAAGCTTCATCTCCCCTCACCTATCAAATTCTTGAAAAAACTGTAAACTACGAAATTCCAGTTCCGGTTACTGAAGAAAAAAAATCCTCCCGCAAAAAAAATAAAATTTCATTTCAAATGCAAAAAATGCAGCACAACTGGAAAATTTTATTTCTTTCGGTAACTGAAATTTTAAACCGCAACGATTATTCATCTTACATTGACTTTGTAAGTCCCGGCAAAAAATCGAGGGAAAAATTTCTTAGTCAGCTAAAAATTCTAAAAGAAGAGCACAAGCCAGATCTTTTTGTTTTAGGATTTCACTGTGCCGAAGCAGAATATGTGCGCACTGTTCCAGAAAATCAGAAAAAATTCTACAATGAAATAATAAAAAGCGGAGTGGATGTACTTTGGATAAATCACGCTCACGTTACAAAGAACTGGGAACTTCTTCAGGACGAAAACGGAATTGCACGAAAAGCAATTTTTTACGGCATGGGAAACACAATTTCAGGTCAGCGTTCGGCCCCAGATTTTGAAGCGCCGAACGACTACTGGGATTACACCGGAGACGCACTTCTTTGTCAGCTTAGGTTTCAAAAAGACGAAGACGGAATAAAAATTGTTCAGTCGAATCCAGTTTTTATTACAACCTACATAACTCCGTCTTACCGCTACGTGATTAAAAAACTTGATGATGAATTTATTCAGGAATTAAATTCTTTGGGAATAAAAAAATGGCCTTCTTATCTTGAGCAGCGCAAAAAACTGATGGAAGAAATTAAAGGCAGTACAAGAAAATTTTAGGAAAAACATATGGCAATTGATTACAAAAATTTACCCGTTTATCAGCAAAAAGAAAGGATACTTAGTGCATTAAAAGAAAATCAAGTGATTGTAGTTCAAAGTCCAACGGGCTCTGGAAAAACAACTCAACTTCCTGTAATTCTGCACGAAGCTGGATATTCACAAAATGGAATTATTGCAGTAACTCAGCCGCGTCGCATTGCAGCCTTGAGTGTGAGTGAATACATTGCAAAGCAGCTCAAAACAAAATTTCCGGGTCTTGTAGGATACAAAATGCGTTTTGAAGACAAAACTGATCTTACAACAAAAATCAAAATTATGACTGACGGAATTCTTTTGCAGGAAATGAAACTTGATCCGTGGATGTCAAAATATTCAGTTATTATGGTTGATGAAGCTCACGAAAGAAGCCTTAATATTGACTTTGTTCTTGGACTTTTAAAGCGCATTCTTGCTGCAAGAAAAGATTTTAAAGTGATTGTAAGTTCGGCAACAATCAACGCAGAAATTTTCAGCAAATATTTTAACAACTGCCCAATCGTTACAATTGATACGCAGGTTTTCCCGGTTACAATGGTTTACGATCCGCCGGCAATCAAAACCAGCACCGCAAATCCAGAAGCTTCAGAAGCACTTATGTCAAAAATTGAGCAGACAATTGACCGTGCCCTCGACAACCACGACAATGGCGACATTTTAATTTTTCTGCCGGGAGAAAAGGCAATCAAAGACTGTATGCAAAAACTTTTAAATGCGCCTTTTAGAAACAAAATTCATATTGTTCCGCTTTATGGCCGGCTGCCAAAAGAAGAGCA
>CAZXCR010000449.1:0-1655 GCA_964639315.1 uncultured Treponema sp.
AAGCTCAACCACCGGAGTCCGCGAGTTACCAATAGAATTTCTTCTTGTGTAAAAATTCCATCACTACCCCGCCACAAGTTCCGCCTTTTTACAAAAAAAACAATATGTGCTAAAATCGCGCTCATGAAAATTCTTGCAAAAAAATCCAGTCTTAGCGGGGAAATTTGCGTTCCCGGCTCAAAATCACATACAATTCGGGCGCTTCTTTTGGCGTGCCTTGCTAACGGAACTTCGCACATTACAAATCCTCTCGAAAGCGCAGACTGCATAAGCGCAGGAAATGCAATTCCACTTTTGGGTGCAAAAATTTCTTTTGGCAAAGAGTGGGAAGTTTTGGGTGCCGGAGAAAACATTCATCTTCCAAACGACGTTGTAAATGTGGGCAACAGCGGTTCACTTTTGTATTTTCTTTCAGCAATTGCAGCAACTTTTGACGGATATTCTGTTTTTACAGGAGACGCAAGCATTAGAAAAAGACCAGTTCTTCACGTGGTAGACGCACTAAATCAACTTGGAGCAGAAGCCTTTGTTTCACAACCTGGATATAACGGATGTCCGCTGATTGTAAAAGGTCCTGTAAAAAATCCGCAAAAAATTGTTACGGAAGGCTCAGTTTCAAGTCAGTACATTACGGGACTTATGATGAGTGCCTGCCGACTTAACGGCGTTCTTGAAATTGAACTTACAAATCCTAAAGAAACTCCTTATCTTACTATGACGAAGGTTTGGCTTGAAAAAGTGGGAATTAAATGTGAAATAAGCAGCGATTTTCATCACATAAAAGTTTGGGGACCTGCAAAAATCAAGGCATTTAACACGGCAATTCCAAGTGACTGGGAAGGTGTTGCGTTTCCGCTCATTGCAGCTTTGGTAAGCAACAGCGAAATTACAATAAACAATGTAGATTCCAGCGGAACTCAGGGCGACGATGCAATAGTTGAGATTTTAAAAAGTATTGGTGCAGACATTGAATGGGACAAAACTCAGGCTAAAATCCTTGTTCGCGGAGGAAAAAAAGCACGTAACGGCAACGGTCGGCTTTCTACGCAAAATCTTAAAAACGGCGAACTGCACATAAATATATCAGAATTTCCTGATGCAGTGTGTGCGCTTGCTTGCATTGCCTGTTTTACTGAGGGCACAACTTTCATAGAAGATGCGGATGTATGCCGAAAAAAAGAAACTGACCGTCTCAAAGTGATGACAAGTGAGCTAAAAAAAATCGGTGCTGATATTGAAGAAAAAGAAAATTCCCTTGTTATCAAAGGGCATTCTCCGGTAAAAGAAGACGGAAATCAAAATCCGCAGTTTACATTACACGGTGCTCAAGTTGAAAGTTATGATGACCACAGAGTTGCAATGAGTCTTGCTTCAATCGCCTTAGGTCTTCCAGATGGAGAAAAATTGATTATAAATGACGCAGAATGCTGTTCAGTAAGTTTCCCGAATTTTTTTGATAAAATGAACGCTTTAAATGCAGAATTTGAAGAAGTTTAGGGCAAAAGCTTTTCTAATTGACTAATAATAAAAATCGGCTAAAATAGATATATATCAGTTTTTTTTAGAGGAGAAAAAAAATGACATTCAAACAGTTAAAAGTTGCCGTTTATGCTGACGGTGCAGACAAAGATGCAATGATTGCTGAATACAAAAAA
>CAZXCR010000450.1:0-1650 GCA_964639315.1 uncultured Treponema sp.
AATCTTCCTTGAGCCATAAGAAAATTGTAGCATAAAAACAAAAGATTTGCAGTTGCTTTTGGGGATGTCTTACGCAAAATCTAAAAACAATCAACTTCAAAACTAATCGAAACGGAAAAAGAACTGATTGGTAACTTAGGTAAGCAGCCCTTTAAAACTTGATAAAAAAGCCTTTCCCCATTAGCATATTTCTATTAAAATATTTTCAAAGACTTTGATTATTTTTTAATAGATTTTCAATTAGAAAAAGGAATGCAAAAATGTTTAATCGTGACCTTTATCTTGAACGCTTAAAAACTCGCGAAAAGAATGGACTTATAAAAATAATTACTGGCAGTCGTCGTGCCGGTAAGTCATATTTGATGAATGAAATTTTTTACAATTATTTACTTTCAAAATCTGTAAAAAAAGATAATATCATCAGATTTGCCTTTGATTCAGATGAAGACTTAGATTTGCTTGAATCCTACTTTCCTAATGAAGAAACAAAAATTCCGCAAAAAAACGGTTCTTATTTTATAAATGCAAAAAAATTTCGTGCATACATAAAAGATTTAACAAATGAAAATGAAGATTTTTATCTTCTGCTAGATGAAGTTCAACTTTTGGAAAATTTTGCAGGAACATTGAACAGTTTTTTGCGTCATAAAAATTTTGATGTCTATGTTACAGGTTCAAATTCAAGATTTCTTTCATCAGACATTCTTACTGAATTTAAAGGGCGTGGAAGTCAAATCCACATTTTGCCACTTTCTTTTTCTGAATATTGCAATGGTCTTAAACTTTCCTCACAGGAAGCCTGGAAATCGTATATTGTAACTGGTGGAATTCCTCTTGTTGCACTTATGAAAACTGATGAAGAAAAATTTTCTTATCTAAAAAATCTGAGTGATGAAACTTATTTAAAAGACATAATTCAGCACAATGGAATTCGAAAATCAACGGAACTTTCCGAAACATTCGATATGCTAGCATCTATGATTGGAAGTCTTGTAAATTGTCAGAAACTTGCGGATACATTCAAATCAATCACAAAAAAAGAAATAACGGACAACACCATTAATTCTTTTATTGAATATTTTGAAGATGCATTTTTAATTTCAAAAGCAAGAAAATTTAACATCAAAGGGAAAAAATATATTTCTTCACCAGTAAAAATTTATTTTGAAGATATTGGTGTCAGAAATGCAAGACTCAATTTTCGCCAAATTGAAGAAAGTTATATTATGGAAAATATTTTGTACAATGAACTTCGCTATCGTGGTTTTTTAGTTGATGTTGGCGAAGTAAATGTAAACGAAAAAACAGACAGACTTGATGCAAACGGCAAGGCAATTTATGCCCAAAAACATTTGGAAGTTGATTTTATAGCCAGTAAAGGCAGCGAAAAATTTTATATTCAGTCAGCCCTTTCAATGGATTCAGCCGAAAAAGAAAAGCAAGAAAAAAAATCGCTTTATTTTATTGATGATTCATTTAAAAAAATTGTAATCACAAAAAATAATCTTAATCCCTACACCGACGAAAAAGGCCTTGTTACAATAAATTTATTTGATTTTCTGATGGGAAAATGCGATGACCAGTTTTCGTAAATTCGCTTAAAAACTCGACTGATTGAAAAACTTTCTTAATTTTGAAAAAATAGGACTA
>CAZXCR010000451.1:0-1649 GCA_964639315.1 uncultured Treponema sp.
ACATTGCCCGCATCATCAAATGTGATATATCCCTGGTCAAAAAGAAAATCATAATTTGGTGTAAGCAGCAAACCGTTTTCTGGATCAACACATTCCTGATTATTGCAATTTTTCCAGGGTTTTATATGAGAAGCAACCATAAAAGCAACATTGTTGTAATCAGAAATAGAAGACATATTTTTCCATTTTTTCAGTAATAGAGATCTATAAAGTCCCTGCCCTGTTCTAGCTTTTGCTACGACTTCCCTGTCTTTTTCCTTTAAAGCAAATCCTTTTGGAATAGTGTATGCTCCATTTTCTATGTCGCGCTTATACTGACGCTCTAAAATCCAGATAAATGAATGTGCATCCAACAATATTGCGTCAGGATCAAGATTATCTTTTAGAAATTGCTTTATATAATCTAAAATTAAAATATAATCGCAGTAATTTTCCCAAGAGCACTGTTTGCTTGTTCTGAAATTCAAACCACATTCTTCAAAAAAAGCGTCAAAAGTTTCTGTTGCAATTGGTAAATATTTTGAACGACTTTTTATAAAACAAAGGTAAGCAATTAAATTATACCTTCTGCCTACAACTCTTGTAAAATAGTCAAAATAGCGTCCGTCAAATTGATTGTTTGAAAAATAAAAATTCCACGTTTCTTTCTCAAATTCTTTCAGCACTTTCTTGTTTTCATACAAATCAAACAACTTTGCATGATCTTTGCTGGTTGGTCCTTTTTTACCATGCCAATCAAGCAGATTATTGTTTGGAATTTCAATACATTCAATAAGTTTCGTTAATAATTTGCCTGACCCGAAATCTTTTATTTTCTCCATTCCATCTTTTTTTGATTTTGCAGACTTCCAGATTTCTTTTTTATAGTTTTCCTGGGCATCAATAAATCCATCTTCTTGAAAAGAAGTAAATGGCAAACCATCTGAATACGACTCTATATATTTTTTAAACTCACGAAGTTTAAAAAATAACTGTTCATTAAAATATTCATTGTTTCTAAGTTCATTTATTTTCATGCTTTCTCTTCCCATTCATTTATTTTTAATCCATATTTTTCTTTTAATACTTTTGCCAGTATTGTTCTATGACATCTTTTGAAGGTTCCTGCTTTACAATCAGAATATTTTTCCTCATCTTTCACTGTATATTTTGAATCCAAATCTTCAAAACATAAAAGATAATAGTCAAGACAAACAGCAATCTTCCAATCTTCAATATGTTCTAAATCCCTTTCAGAAAAATTAAAACAGGCAAGAGCGTCTTTATCTTCCTGTGTCGGATATTCATTTTCATATTCCTGAATTCTCTCTTCAACAGACAGCGGAATTAACTCTTTTTTCCATTCTTCCAGTTCTTTTATTACTTCCTCATAATTAGCAATATCTTCACTATCAAAAGCATCAGATACCGTCTTACCTGTCAGCCATTCTGCAAGTTCATCTAAATATTCTTTATACTCTTCCCCTCTTATTTCCTGTTCATATTCTTTTAATGAAGAAGCATACATACCAAATGTAGGACCGTAATTCAAATCAATTAAATCCATCAATGGCTTACCATCAATATTGTTTCTCGGATAAAAAAGACTTCGGGAAACCTGAATGTAAAAATCCCGATTTTCAATTTTGTGTCTTTTCAACATCTTTGAA
>CAZXCR010000452.1:0-1646 GCA_964639315.1 uncultured Treponema sp.
CCGGCTGCGGCAGCTCCGCTTGTTTTATATGAGGGAACACAAGCGCCATCTTTTGCAGTAAAAGCAATTTTTACAAAATCCATAAGTCAGCTCCATTTTTTAAACTTCGAAGGCCCGTAAACCAGAACGCATTTTCTGTTAAAATCGAGGATTTCCTTCATAAAGTTGATTATATCATTTTTCTTTAGCGAGCGTATACCTTTAATAATTTCATCAGTTTCCAAAAGCTCAAATCCCATAGAATTATAATGCTCAAGCCTTTTCATAAGATATTCTGAATCTTCGCTGCCAATAATTTCTTCTCCGCAAACGTGTTCAAGCGCATTTTCAAATTCTGAATCAGAAATTTCCCGGCGCAAAAGAAAGTCAAGTTCTTCGTCCATTTGCTTTTTTAGTTCCAGAATATTTTTTTTGTCGCAACCGGCACACGCGCACCAAACCGCCTCATTTTCGTAAAAAGTAAAAAAACTGTACACACTGTAGCAAAGCCCAGATTTTTCGCGGATTTGATTAAAAAGCCTACTCGACATTGAATCTCCGGCAAAAGCGTTAAAAACTAAACTTTCAAAATGATTTTTTATGCTAAACGGAAACTTTACTTCAAAAGCTTCAAAAAGAAGTTGCTGATTAAAATGCGACTTAACAAAAAAATTTCCGCTCGTCCATTTTTCATCTTTAAGAAAATGTTTTTCTTTTGGATACTGCAAAACTTTTTTGTGAATTTTAAGGGCACTCAGTTTTTCTTCAATAAGCTGCTGATTCAAATTTCCCGAAGCAATCGCAATCACTTCTCCGTTTACAAAATATTTTTCATACCATTGCAAAATCATCTCTCTACTGATTTTTTCAACTTCCTCTACACTTCCAGTAATAGGTTTTGAAAGACTTTGCTCCGGCCACATTTTTTCGGCAAGCACATCAAGGGCGCTTTCTTCCATATCGTCTGCATAGGCGTTAATTTCATTCTGAACCACACTCTTTTCCCGCAAAAATTCCTCTTCCGGGAAAACCGCCTTTTCAAGAATTTCGCACATAACATCAAGCGCTTTTGTTAAATTCTGCTCTTTATTCCAGGCAACAGGAATTGTGCAGTAAACACACACATTTTCCCGCTCCGTAAACGCATTTATGTAACCGCCCATTTTGTCAAAGGCTGCTGAAATTTCCTGCGTAGAATAATGCTCTGTTCCCTTAAAAATAAGATGCTCCGTAAAGTGAGAAATTCCCCGCTGCCCTTCAGTTTCAAAGCGACTGCCGGTTTTTACCCAAAATCCAATACACGCCGTAGAAAATTTTTTATCATCCTCACTGATTAAAAGCAGATTGTTTTGCAAAGTTTTTTTTGTAATCATAAAATTTTAGAACATTCCCTAAAGTTTTTTCTTTCAGTCAAAAAAAAATCCACGAAAAACAAGCACACAGCTTTATTTCATGGACTTTATTTTTTTAGAAAAAAATTAAAATCTCCCGACAGAAAACAAAAATCCTCCGCCGAAAAATTCAGTAAATTATTTGGTTAAAATTCGAGTTTCTGCAATTTTTACTTAGTTGAATCAAACTTTTTTTTCCTGCCACAAATTTTTTTTCGTTCCTTTGTTAAGAAATAGATTTTTTCTTAACAAAAAGACCGCGAGTTTGTCGCAATC
>CAZXCR010000453.1:0-1639 GCA_964639315.1 uncultured Treponema sp.
GCTGAACGGTTCAAAAATATGCTTTTGAAATTCCTCCGACATTCCAATTCCGTTATCTCTTATTTTAAACTCAAAGCGCACCGTGTCTGCAAGAATTTTGCCTTCTTCATCAATTTTATTTTCCACCGGAAGTTCTGTAATTGTAAAAACAATTTTTCCTTCAGGATTTGTAAATTTTACTGAGTTACCAATTATGTTTATAAAAATCTGATTCAATCTAAGCGAGTCGCAAATAAAATTCCTGTGTTCAACATTTTGCTCTTCGATTGTAAACATTATGTTTTCTGCGCTTGCCTGAGGCAGAATAATATCCCGCAAACTTTTTGTTAAAGAATCCAAACTGCAAACCGCCGGATGCACTTTTAACTTTCCGCTTTCAATGCGACTCATATCAAGAATATCATTTATAAGGCTCAAAAGATGATTCGAATTTGACTTAATTTTTATAAGGTAGTCGTGAACAGCTTCAATGTCTTCAAGATGACTTTCTGCAAGATTTGTAAAGCCGATTATTGCGTTCATTGGAGTTCGAATATCGTGCGACATATTTGACAAAAAGCGCGTTTTTGCCCTGTTCGCAGATTCCGCAAGATAAAGCGCATTTTCAATTTTACGCTTCTGCTCCATTTCGTGCTGAATTTCTTCGTCAACATTTACAAAACCAAACAAAAAGTCTTTTATATCATTACTCGGTCCAATCCGCACAACCTTAAGCTTAAAATATTCAAGTTTATTGTTGATATAAGATCTAAAGTTTACATAATAACTTTCGCGAATTCGTAACTGCTGCAAAACATTTTCTTCGCTAAAAGCAGCCCTCATCATATCGCGGTCGCTTTCAAAAACAGAAGTTTCTATGTAAAGTTCAAGCGCGTCAGTGTAGGAAGTGCCGTTAACAACATCAATAAAAAAGCCCTTAGTTCTTTCGCTTATACGCACTGGGCGAATTCTTTTAAAATCCCTCGAAACAATAAAAATATTTGAATATTCCTCAGAAAGTCCATTTATAACTTCCATTTTGTAAATATTTTCTTCTTCGGCAGCGTGAATGTCCGTAATATTTTTTACAACGCAAAGTCCGTTAATGTCTTTTGTGTATTCGTCCTTGATTAAAATGACCGAAGTTCTTGTCCAGAAAGGACTTCCGTCATAATTTTTGCGAACCATATCGAACCAACTTTCGTACTCACCCTTGTTAAAGTTTTCCATAAGATTCTTTATGTTCATTTTTGACATATAAATCTTTCTTTCTTCGCCAGACATATTCCAGCTGTTGGCTTCAATAAAATCAGTATAAGTGCAGTTTTTTGAAAGTCCCAAAGAATCAAGCATAGAAATTCTTTTTTTTCCAATTCTTTGCAGCGGTTTTCCCACAATTCGGTTTCTTGTAAGATTAAATTCGTAAAAAGCAATTGCGTCCGAAACAATCGCAGTTTTGTAGCAGTCAAGATATCTTGTGTTCCGCTTTTCAAGCAAATACATCCGGTTGATTTCATCAGAAACATCAACTGTGTACATTGTAAAATAATCTTTTTCGATTTTTATTGTGGAAGAATACCAGTAAAGTTTGCCGTTAGCGCTAAGATTTTTGCTCCGGTAAAAAAATTTGTAAGTTTCGCCTTTGTTGCTTTGCTTCAAA
>CAZXCR010000454.1:0-1623 GCA_964639315.1 uncultured Treponema sp.
TGACACTATCAGAAATTAAAGACCTTGAAGCGAAAGTTGAACAAAATGATGCAGCAGCAATGAATGAACTTGCAAAAGCACTGGAAGCAGGAGATGGAATTACTGCTGATAAAGAAAAAGCAATGGAACTCTTCGAAAAATCTGCAGCATTGAACTATCCAAATGCTATGGCAAATTTTGCAGATAGGATTTATGAAACAAATAAAACAAAAGCTTTAGATTTATTAACAAGAGCCGGAGAGATGGGATTCTATGGTGCATTTTTAGTATTGGCTGATTACGAAAAAGATGAAGATAAAAAGCTTGAATACCTGAAAAAGGCAGCAGATTTAGGTAATGCCGAAGCTCAGTATTTTACAGGTTCTATCTACCATAATAAAGGTGATGCAGTTAATGCAATTAAATACTGGAAGATGGGAGCCGACAATAACGAAAGTGAATGTTGCCATAATATGACAATCTGCAATTTAACAGGCGAAAAAAGAAATTTGGATGAAGCAATAAAATATGCAGAAAAATTATTCAAGTTGGGCAATGATAAAGACAATCTATATCATTATTTGAAAATGTGGAAACTTCTTTCTACAGAATACCAAACAGGAAAAGAAATTAAGTTCTGGACAAACAAGAAGGGAGAAAACGGAAAAATCTTTACTGCAAGTGTTCCCGCTGCTTCTGAAGGAACGGATATTAACGATCTTGCATTATTGATTTTTGAACCACGAAACCAGGAGAAAGTGCAGCCTCCAATTTTATCTTCCAGAGGAATGGTTGTGCATGCAGAATTGATTAAATGTCATGATTTTATAAATGCTTTATCTGTTTGGAAAGACTACAAAGATGGTAAAATATCTCTTAAAGAAGTCCGCCCAAGCCAGAAAGCAAAATATATGGTAAGTATTTTCCATGCTCTGGAAGACAAACTTGCAGATTTTGAATAGGAAAGCATATATGGAATTAAGTGTAGAGAACAACAAAGACGAATCAAATTGCTCACTTTACTCGATTTTATGCTCTGAAAAAGACGGAATCAAAATTGTAGAAATTAATGAAAGAGGCTGCAATTATCATGATTTTGTATTGATATACTACAAGGCTGCAGCAGAAAATATTCCGCTATTAAAACAGCTTCATGAAAAATACAAAAAGTCAGAAAAGACAATTTGCTTTATAGGCTGCAAAAGTTATGAATCTGATTCCCAAGACTACTCAGAATATTACAGCTTCTTTGATTTGAACGGAATAATGTTTGGTGGCGAAAAGGAATTTGAATCTATTGTGATTTCCGCATATTCCTGCCGTGGCGGGCAAAGTCACGGAGATCCTCAGGATTGGTTAAATCTGAAAAATTCTGGAGGTTTATGCTGTTTAGAAGAAACTGGAAAGTCTGTTCCTGAAATAGTTAATAATTTATACGGCAAATTAGGCGAATTTTATACAACACATCCATACATCACAAAAATAAAAACCGGGATTGTTTGCGTTCTAACAAATGGTTTTGATGACATTCCTATGAGCGATATAAAATCAATCAGCAAACTATCTGAATTCTTTGAAGAAGGACATTCTTTAGATTTGTATTTTAATACCGAATGTGAAGCAATTGAACCGGGAAGCATAAAA
>CAZXCR010000455.1:0-1617 GCA_964639315.1 uncultured Treponema sp.
ATTTTTTTGTTAAGAAAAGAATTTTTTATTAAAGCGAAAATTTTGTCAGTAACAGTCGGAACGTAAAAAAATTTGTGGCAGGAAAAACAGTTCGCTCCAAGTAAGTAAAAATTGCAAAAACTCGAATATTGACCTCTTAACCGAAAATTCTATCAGTAACTGGTGGGCGTGTAATGTAGAAGATTTCTTCTTAACAAAAAATTCTTGCGGTAACTAGCGGAATTTCTTCTTAACAAAAAATTCTTGCGGTAACTAGTGGAATTTTTTGTTAACAAAAAATTCTTGCGGTAATTAGTGGAATTTTTTCTTAACAAAAAATTTTGCTGGTAACTAGTGGAATTTTTTCTTAACAAAAAAATTCTATTACTAACCCGCAGAATTTTTTGTTAACAAAATCACTCGCCTGATTAGGCTTTAAATTTGGTTTTATAAAGGATTTTCTAAAATTATTTTCAGCGTAAAAAAAAATAATCTAAGAAAATACCTTAAGGGAGTAAAAATGGATTACATGAAATGGATAGTTCTTGCACTCGCTGTTGTAATGTATGTTCTGGTAATAGCTTTTCAGAATAAAAAAGTTTGGTTTACAACCGGTGCTGCTATTATTGTTGTGCTTTTAGGAATGATTTTTCCTAACGTGATTTTTGAGTTGCCGGAAGATATTTTGGCTAGAGAAAGTTCGTTCCCGGCTCACATTTACGCTTTTACACATTCGCTTGCTGATATTATCAACTGGAACGTAATTATGATTTATCTTGGAAGTATGATTATTGCTTCAATGTTTATCTATTCAAAAGTTCCGGCTTACTTTGCTGATAATATTGTTTTAAGAAGCAAAAATACTGGTCTTGCAATGGTTTTAATTCTTGCAATGACAGGATTTATTTCAATTTTCGTAGAAAACGTTGCAACAGTTCTAGTTATGGCGCCAATTGCCTTAGCTTTGTGTCGCAAATTAAAAATAAATCCTACTTACTTTATGATTGGTCTTGCAGTTATGAGTAATCTTGAAGGAACTGCAACTTTGGTAGGCGACCCGCCATCAATGATTTTTGCAGCTTATGTAGGCTTTAACTTTAATGACTTTTTTGTTCACAACGGACATCTTTCAGTTTTCTTTATAATTCAGGCAGGACTTTTAGTTGGCTGTATTTTCTTCTACTTTTTCTTTGCAAAAAATGGACGCAATAAAATCGAAATTGAAAAAGACAAAGTTGTTTCATGGTTTCCGTTCATCATCTTTTTAGTAATGATTTTTGGACTTGCGGGAATTTCTTTCATACACACAAGTTTTGCTTATTTGAGCGGACTTTTTGTACTTACTTTGGGAATTATTTGTCTTTTTTGGTACAAATTCATTCAAAAAAAATCTAAAGAGGAACTTTTTACAGTTATAAAAGAGCTTGACTGGGAAACTATTTTCTTCCTGCTGGGAATTTTCGTTGTAATCGGCGCAATTCAGGCAGTAGGACTTTTGGATGACTTTTCTCTTTTCCTTGCTGACAAAACCGGTGGTTCAGAATTGCTTGGCTTTATAATTATTCTGGCAGTTTCAATAGTTATAAGCGGCTTTGTTGATAACGTTCCTTACATTATAGCAATGCTTCCTGTTGCAAG
>CAZXCR010000456.1:0-1604 GCA_964639315.1 uncultured Treponema sp.
TTTTTTAGGAATCCGCTGTTCCGGCCTTCGCTATTCGCTCATTCCGGCGCTTCGCGCCGGAACTCCGGGCCTCCATAGCGGGCTAAGCTTGGCTAAGTGCTTTGCTAACAAAAAAATCACTTCTTAACAAAAAAAATTTCTTCATTAAGGAAATGTCCACGACATTACACGTGCAGATTACCAAAAAATTTGCGGTTAAGAAAAATTTTTTTTAGCAAGAAAAAAATCCATTAGTAACCAGCGCGCGCGGTACTTGAAGTAAAATTTTCACTTAACAAATCAATTCCGTCAGGATTTTCGTCAAACTTTATCAGCAAAAAAAATACAATTGTTGACTCTCCCAAAAACTGATAGACTTTGTATCAACTAAAAAAATGTTTTGGAGAAAAAAATGACAGTTTTTGAAGGAATTATGCTTGGTCTTTTGCAGGGAATCGCGGAATTTCTGCCAATTTCCTCTTCTGGTCATCTAAAACTTGTGCAAAATTTAATGGGACTCAAAGAAGTTCCGCTTTTATTTGATGTTTTTTTACACTTAGCAACACTTTTTGCAGTAATTTTATATTTCAGACGTAAAATCTGGAATCTTTTGTGCGCATTTGGAAGACTTTTTGTTCCTAAAAAAAATTTCAGTCCGGAAAAACTCGAAAATCAAAAAACAGAAGCTTCCTACATTCTTGCAATAATTTTAGCCACAGTTGTTACAGGCGCACTTGGACTTTGTACTTCTAAACTGCTTGATTCAAATAAAATTTCAATAAAAATAATTTGCGCCGGATTTATTGTAACAGCACTTCTCCTAATTTTTAGCTCACTGATTGAAAAAAAACGTCTTCTAAAATCAGAAAAAAATTCTTCTAGTCAGGAAATTTCACCTCAGCAAACAAAGTCAGTTCCAGTAAAATGGTGGCAGTCGCTTATAATCGGCATTGCTCAGGGAATTGGAACTCTGCCAGGAATAAGCCGCTCTGGTTCAACAATTGCAGGCGCACTTTTTTGCGGAGTCAACCGCGAAACCGCCGGAGAATTTTCTTTTATAGTTTCAATTCCAGCAATTTTAGGCGCATTTATTCTTGAACTAAAAGATTTGGGCGAAGTTTCAAACGCAATTGGAGCTGCTCCCATAATTGCAGGCTGTGCGGCTGCTGCAGCAAGCGGATACCTTGCGCTCACCTGGCTTATGAAACTAATAAAAAAAGGCCGCCTCGAATGGTTTGCAGCATATTTAATTCCACTAGGAATCCTTGGAATGATTTTCTTAAAATAGAATTGGTTTGTTAAGAAATTTATTTTTTTTAACTGCAAATTCTATCAGTAACCGGCGTTGTCGCGCCGGAACTCAGGGTCTCCATAGCGGGGCTAGGCTTGGCAGTGCCGATTGAGAATGTCGAAATCAAGCGGCTGTTACTGACAGAATTTTCAGTTGCGACAAACTCCACTTCTTAACAAAAACATTTTCTTCGCTAGGAAAATGTCCGCGACATTACACGTGCGGATTACCAACGAAATTTGCGGTTAAGAAAAATATTTTCTTTGGCAAGAAGGAATCTTTTAGTAACCAGCGCGCGCGGTACTTGAAGTAAAATTTTCACTTAACAAACAAA
>CAZXCR010000457.1:0-1603 GCA_964639315.1 uncultured Treponema sp.
GCTCAATCATATCAATATCAGTTTTATCAAGAAGTTTTGCGCCTTCAACATAAGATTCAATGTCGCTTCCGGCAAGATTTGCAATTGTTACAGGCCCCAAACTTAACATTCCCGGAAGAAGATTTTCTATAAAATAAGGAATTCCAGGATTTTGCAGACCGATTGAATTCATATTTCCGCCAGCAACTTCAAGACTCCGCTCGCCCTTGTTTCCTGCACGAGGTTCAAGCGTAACGCCTTTAGAACAAATTCCGCCCCAAGCTTTTACATCGCTTACCCCACGGAAATTCTGTCCGTAAGCAAAAGTTCCTCCAGAAGCAATTACTGGGTTTTTAAACTGAACTCCGGCAATATTTACGCTTAAATCTGGCTCTTCATCTTTTTCAAGCGGCTTTCTTCGTGGACTAGGCTTTGGAAATTCCAAAATTTCTGCATCAAAAACAGGTCCGTCTTTGCAGCATCTTTTTAAACCTTCAGAAGTTTCCACCATACAACCAAGGCAGGCTCCCAAACCGCAGAGCATTCTGTGTTCCATAGAAATCCAGCATTTTATGCCAAGTTCCTTAGCAAGATTTTTTACGTAAGAGAGTGCCGGTGCAGGTCCGCAAGCATAAATTACTTCGTAGCCAGCTTTTTGAACCGCTTCCTTAGAAAAAGCTGCAGGCAACATTCCCTTAATTCCAGCACTTCCGTCATCAGTTGTAATTTTAAGATTTGCCGCCCTTACATTTTCAAGACCATAAGAACCAGATTTAAACGAAGCGTAAAAGTCGTAAGTTCCGTCTGGCAAAGATGAAGCAAAATTCGCAACTGGAGCAACTCCAATTCCACCGCCCACAATTGCAATTTTTGGTTTTGCAGCTTCCAGAAGATTTGACGCAGGCCGTTCCCAAAAGTTCCCCAGCGGACCAATTGCCGTTACAAGTTCGCCAACATTTAAATGGCAAAGTTCCTGAGTTCCTTCACCTTTTTCCAAAATCATAAATTGAACCGTAATCTGCTTTTTACCAGCGGAATTGTGTTTTGTTTGCGCATTGTAAACACTGATTGGGCGATTATAATTTACATTCGATTTTTTACTTTTTAAAAGATAGAATTGACCAGGCTTTGGACTTACCTGATTTTCGCGTTCAAGTGTAATTGTAATCTGCAAAAAATAGACATTTGGCTGACCGTCAATTTTCTTTACAATTTCGACAGGCACATCACCAAAAAACAACAGGCCTTTTCCATTTTCATCAATTTCTGCCAGGTCCATAAAAATCTCCAATGTGTCTTGAATTTTAGGTTACTTCAAAAAAGTTTACCTATGCTAATTATATAAAATGATTTATTTTTAGTCATCTACGCAAATATAATTTTGTGCGCATTAAGATTTTTCAAAAAATAAAGTAGGAGAGGGAAGTTAAAATTTATTTTTAACCTAAGTACTTTGTTTTTTTTATAGTGAAGTGATTTTTTATTTATTTGGAGCGAATTTGTTTTCTTCAAGCGCGTCCCGCAGCCAAAGCCTGCGTGCCGAAGTTTTTTTTAGGAAACCCGCTGTACGCAGTTTCATTCAAAACCTGCGGTTTTGAACGCTTCGCGCTGCTACAATCGGGGC
>CAZXCR010000458.1:0-1584 GCA_964639315.1 uncultured Treponema sp.
AATAAGAGACAACGGAATTGGAATGTCGGAGGAATTTCAAAAGCATATTTTTGAACCGTTCAGCCGCGAAAATAATGCTAAAGTGGATAAAATTCAGGGAACCGGACTTGGTCTTTCGATTACAAAAAATCTTGTGGATTTAATGGGCGGAACAATTTCTGTAAAAAGTAAACTTAACGAGGGTACTGAAACTAGGGTAGTTTTTGAATTTGAAAAAATTTCTAAGCCGCAAGTGCAGGAAACAAAAAATGTTGATGATGAAATTGATGTTCACGAATACGCTGGTGCAAAACTGCTTCTTGTGGAAGACAATGCGTTTAACAGGGAAATTGCGCTTACTCTTTTGCAGGACCACGGATTTTTAGTTGAATGTGCTGAAAATGGAAAAATTGCCGTAGATATGGTTCGGGAAAAGACTGAAGATTATTATTCAATTATTTTGATGGACGTAATGATGCCTGTAATGAACGGATTTGAGGCTGCCAAGGCAATAAGAAAACTGGAAAATCCTATAAAAAATTCAATTCCGATTATTGCTATGACCGCAAATGCTTTTGAAGAAGACAAAAAAAATAGTCTTGCTGCCGGAATGGACGACTACATTTCTAAGCCTTTTGACGTAAAAGATCTTTTGAAGAAAATAAAAACTCAACTTAGAAACAAAAACGATTATATTTACAGCGCGCAGAATTATTAACGAAGCGGATTTGACTTGTTAAGCAATAGATTTTTTTCTCAACTAAAAATTTTATTTGTAACCAGCGGGGCTGGCGGGTGTTACTGATAGAATTTTTTGATAAGAAAAAATCTATTTGTAACCAGCGCAAGCCACGGTGGTTGAGCCTGTCGAAACTACCATCACTAAGTGAATAGCTTGATTTTGACTCTCTCAATCGGCGCTGGTTAGTCGTAGCCTGCGGTTACGTATGCCCACATTCGCGGGCAACACGAGTTTTCTTGCGAAAACTCGCAAGTTTTTAGTTAAGAAGAAAAACTTCTACATTACACGTGCGCGAGTTACTGATAGAATTTTCTGTGTTGTAAAAAAATCTATTTCTTAACAAAAAAGACCTCGGTTCGTGGCGCTTAGCAAAAAAAAATTGACTGTTAAACAAGTAGATGGGACTGGCCGTGGTTAGTCGCAGCCTTCGGCTGCTTCACGAGTAGCGGAGTGGCGGAAGGACCTCTCTGAAAAAGCCTAGCCCCGATAGTTGAATAAAATGCCTTTGGCATTTTATTCGTCGAGTTTTCTTCGAAAACTCGCAGGTCTTCTTTACAAACATTTACTTTCTTAACGCCTAAAATGTGACTTGGAAAACACGATAGCGCGTTCCGGAGCGACAGCGGAGGAATGAAAGCGAATGCTGGAACTGCGGAAAGCGGGTTTCCTAAAAAAATTACTGTCGGAACGTAAAAAAAATTGTGGCAGGAAAAAAAACTTGCTCCAACTAAGTAAAAATTGCAAAAACTCGAATTTTGACCTAACAGGAAATTTCATCAGTAACACGCGCGATTTTGTTAAGAAAAAATTTTTGCATAAAAAAAAGCCTAGCTTCTTTCAAAGCCAGGCTTCTAGCATCTCCC
>CAZXCR010000459.1:0-1579 GCA_964639315.1 uncultured Treponema sp.
GGAGTTTGCCGGACGATGTAAGTCCGTCTATTTTTAAGATGGACGCAAGTTCAATGCCAATTATGCGCATTGCAGTTAGAGGAAACCGTTCTGCTGATGAACTTAAGCAGATTGCAGAAGATGATATTGTTGATGTTTTAGAGCAGGCAAACGGTGTAGGCGAAGCAGAGGCAATGGGTGGTCGCACTCAGATTGTAAGAGTGGAACTTGAGCAAAATCGCCTTCAAGCGTATGACCTTACCTTAACAGGCGTTGCAAGTACGCTTGCTGCACAAAATCTGGAACTTGGCGGCGGAACAATTACTGAAGGAACTTTAGATTACAGCATAAGAACTGTTGGTGAATATGCTAGTATTGATGAAATAAACAATACGGTTGTAAAGCGTTCAAACGGATACGACGTAAAATTGAGTGATATTGGACGTGCTTTTTTAGGCTACAAAGATGCAAGCAGCATAGTTTATATAAACGGACAGCCTGGAGTTTATGTAAGCATAACAAAGCAGTCTGGCGAAAACAGCGTTAATGTTGCAAATGAAGTTTATAAAAAAATTGCTGAACTTGAAGAATCTTTGCCAAGCGACATTTCTCTTGAAATAATCCGCGACGATACAGATTCAATCCGCGACACAATCAGTACGCTTCTTGATTCTGCATGGCAGGGACTCGTTCTTGCGGTAGTTATTTTGTTCATCTTCCTTTGCTCTTTCAAAACTACAATCATCATTGCAATTTCAATTCCTCTTTCAATCATAATAACTTTGCTTGCTATGAATATGGCTGGAATCACTCTTAATATGATGACAATGACAGGATTAATTCTTGGCGTTGGAATGATTGTAGATGCTTCCATTGTTATAATCGACAATATTTATTCTTACCGTAACCGCGGTGCAAAACCTAGAATTGCGGCAATTTTGGGAACTCAGGAAATGATTATGTCAGTTATTTCCGGAAACCTTACAACAATCTGTGTATTTATTCCGTTCCTCTTCTTTATGAAAGATTTAGGATTTATGGGGCAGATGTTCAAAGGAATTATTTTTACAATCGTAATTGCCTTGATTAGTTCACTTTTTGTTGCAATTTTCTTAGTTCCAGTTCTTGCGGGGCACTTTTTGCCGCTTACAAATCGCAATGAAAAGCCAGTAAAAAATCCATTTCTTAAGTGGCTTTACGGAATTTTCCAGAAAGGTCAGGACGCAATCACCTATGCTTACAAAAAAGGTCTTAAGGCGGCGCTTAACCACAGAATTGTTACGGTTGTAATTTGCTGCACCCTCTTGGTCATTTCCCTTATGCTGATTCCAACTCTCAGAATACAAATGATGACCGGCGGTCATGACGACAGCGTTACTGTAAACCTTACCTTCCCAATTGGAACTGCAATAGACGAAACTGCTTCTGTTACAAACGAATTCCAGAAGATTGTAGAATCAGAAGTTAAGGGCTACAAAACTTTAATTACAAGTATTGGCTCTGGCGGAAGAAGTGGCGCTTCGTACAAAAGTTCCATTCAGATTGTTCTTCCAGAAAGCGAAGAGCAGATTGATAACGATGAAGCAATCAAAGAGAAGTT
>CAZXCR010000460.1:0-1563 GCA_964639315.1 uncultured Treponema sp.
CTCTCAATCGGCGCTTAAATGATTAATTGCAAAAAACTCGAATTTTGACCTAATAGAAAATTCTGTGTGAAAAAATGATTTTACAATATAGAAAAAAAATTTTTGAATTCTTAAAAAATTAAAAACGTTGAAAATTTGTTACTGTAAAACTGCAAGGAATTTTCTGTAAAAAAATTAAGCACTAGACGGATTGTAAGGGTTGCGAAGCAATAAAAAAATGGGCTGGCAAAGTTGCCAGCCCATTTTTTTACGGAGTGATTAGCGGAAGCCCTGAAAAGCCTTTACTTAGTGCGCTTTCTCCAAAAAAGAAAGAATCATTTTAGCTTTTTAAAAAGTTTTTTTATGAGCCCCAGGTGACCGAACAAAAGCCAGTAGAAAAACGCGGCGGCGGCGGTGAGCGGAATCCCGCAGATAACGAGGTAGAGCAGAATTTTTATGAAAACGGCGAAAAAAGTTTTTAGCGAACTTGTGAAATTCAAAAAAATTTCGCTGAAGGTGCTCTGCTGGAGGTTGCTTTCCTTGTATTCCGGCAGATAAAAATTGATGTTTATTGTAGAAAATTCTATCTGCTGCGAAAGTCGCCTGAACTGGCCTTCCATAGATTCGATGTCGGACGTTACGTTGTTGAGTTCTTTTTCGATTTTTAAAATGTCGCTTAAATTTGTTGCCTGCTTCAAATAATTTTGCAGGTTTGACTGAAGAATTTTTTTTGTTTCAAGGCGAGTTTTTAGGTCGTAGTACTGCTCGCTTACGTCTCTTGTGGAAATACTGCGGTTTTTTAGGCTTCCAAGACTGCCCGCGTCTTTTAGTGCGAGGTCAAAATTTTTGTAGGGAATTTTTACTGTGAAAAATGCGCCCCGCTCGCTGCGGGTAGAAGAGCTTACGTAACCGCCGTATTTTTTGCTTAGGTTTTCGACTGCGCTTTCTGTTTGGTCAAGATTTTGAACTTGAAGGCTTAGGTCGCCGTTTTTTATGAGTTTGCGTTCTGTTTGTGAAGATTCTGAAGTTTGTGAAGTTTCGCTGGAAATTTCAGTGGTGGTGTCGCTGGAGATTTCGTCTGCTTCGGCAAAAAGGGAATTTTGCGAGCTGGTTTTAGCCATCATCATTCGCGGGGCTGCTGATGCAAAGACGGCTTCTTCTTGTGGGGCTTCGTTATTGTAGAGGACATTTGCTGAGGAAGAAGTGCTTTTTGAGCAGGAAAAAAACTGCGGGATTAGAATAAAGACGGCGCTTGTAAAAAAAAGAATTTTGTTTTTCATAATTTTCTCCTGAAAAGGTTTGGGTAAGGTTCGAGGGAGTTTGCAAGATTCATTGCTCGCTTTTGCTGATAAATTTTTGGTTAAGAAGGAAATTTTTTCTTAACTGAAAATTTTATTGGTAACTCGCGGATTTTTTTGTTAAGAAATTGATTTTTACTTAACAAAAAATTCTGTTGGTAACTCGCAGATTTTTTTTTGCTAAGAAGTTGATTTTTTTTTAACAAAAAATTTCATCAGTAACCAGCGCGCGTTTTGTTACTGATAGATTTTTTCTTAACTGAAAATTCTATTGGTAACCAGCGGA
>CAZXCR010000461.1:0-1554 GCA_964639315.1 uncultured Treponema sp.
AAAACTCGTGTTGCCCACGAATGTGGGCATACGTAACCGTAAGGTTGCGACGAACCGCGGAAAGCGGGTTTTCTAGCAAAACTTCCAGCCGAAGCGCAATTTGCGCGAGCAAAAAAATTCTTCTCCCCTAAGAACGTGTGCTCCAAAAAATCCCTAAAAAAGGCCGCTTACTTTGCGTAGTTCAGCACTTGCTCTGTTATGAGCGGAACCAGCTGCTTTTTGCGGCTTACAACTCCCTGTAAAAAGTAAACATTTTCTTCTTGCTTTGGGAACGTTATGAACGGCAGGAAATTTTGATCGCTGTCAATTAACAGAATGCTCGAAAGCGTTGTTATATCGGTAACCAGGAGGCAAGAAAAAAGTGCCTTGTTGCTTCTTCGCTCGATTGCAAGTTCGTTTAAGAATTCCTGCTTACGGTCAAGAATTTCTTTTGGATTTCCAACTTCAATCTGGCTTACCGTATAAGTTATTTTTCCTTCCGTGTATTCTTTCATATCCTGATGAACAACTTCGTCGGCGCTTCTTCCAGAAACTCTTGAACCTGCAAGCAGAATTTCATTTCCCAAAGTTTTTACGTCTAGGTCTGTAATGTCGCTCAAATACTGGGCGGTTTCTATGTCAAGTTCTGTAACGGTTGCGGACTGAAGAATCAGCGTGTCGCTTAAAATTCCGCACAAAAGAAGTGACGCAATGTCTTTTGGAATTGGAACTTTTGCTTCCTTGTAAAGTTCTGTGATTAAGGTTGCAGTTGAACCCACCGGCTTATTTATAAAAGTAATTGGATATTTTGTGGATAAGGTTCCCAGTCTGTGATGGTCAATTACTTCGAGAATTTTATACTGGTCAATATCTTCAACCGCCTGAGTAAGCTCGTTGTGGTCAACCATAATAACGCTGATGTTTGGTTCGCGCATTAAATCGTGCTCGGAAATAATGCCAATCACTTTATTGTTTTCGTCAACAACTGGCAGGTACTTGCACTGCGCGTGCCTTAAAATGTCTGCAATTTTGGCGGTTGTGTCATCTTTGTGAACGCCCTTAATTTCTTTGTCAGAAACCGCAGTAACTGGAGTTGAATACGCTATGAACATTGCCGTAGGAGTTGTGGTGTACGGACTTATAATCACACTTACGCCGTTTTTTTCAGCAAGTTCGCGCAAATCCTTGTTCAAACTGAAGCCGCTTGTAAGAATCATAAGTTTTACCTTGTTTTCTATGCACATTCTTTGAATGTCTTCCCGGTCGCTTACAATTGCCACAATATTTTCTGAAGAATGAGATTTTAGCCGCTCTGCAAAAGTTTTTATGCTCGACGAACCCACAAGAATAAAGGCTTTAAAGATTTTGTCTTTTTCGCTTTCCATAATGATTGGCTGAGCATTCAAATTTTTTTGAATCATAGAAATGCTTGTTGCAATCTTATTGCGTTTTTCAGGATTCATAATTTTAAGAACGCCCTGAGCAAACCCCGAGTAATGAAGCAGACTTAAATAATGACCCTTGCCGTCAACTACAGGAAGCACGCGGTTCCCAGTCTTTTCCATTCTGCTAATA
>CAZXCR010000462.1:0-1552 GCA_964639315.1 uncultured Treponema sp.
CTTTAATCACAAATAAAGGGCATCTTCAAAAAAAAGACGCCCCTGAAAATATTTTTCTAAAGCACAAGACTATTCTTCATCAGTGTTTACAATCTTTTGAAGTTCCTTGGAATTAAACATTTTTCTTGTATCAAGAATGATAAGATAATTATCTTTCTGGCGCACAACTCCGTGAATGTATTCAGTTCCAATTCCGCTGAGCATCTGTGGCGGCGGTTTAATTTCAGAAGTTTCCACCTGAACAACGCGGGCAATTCGGTCAATAATAATGCCGATTTTATTTCCTTCAATATCAAGAATTATAAATCCACCCTCGTTTTCGTCAAAATCATCACCAGTTTCAAGTTCGAGTTTTTTTATATGGAAACGCTTGTGCAAATCCATAATCGGAATAATTTCACTACGTAAATTTATAATTCCTTCTACATAGTACGGAGCGTTAGGAATAGGTCTTACGGCCTGAACTTTTACAATTTCCTTAACATCCATAATATCAACACCGTAAAGTTCTTCGCCAAGCTGGAATGTAACAAGTTGATAAGATGTGCCTTCTGCCATAAAAAAATCTCCCAAAAACGAACAAAATATTAGTATGAAAGCCTCTAAAAACTGATTTTCTTAGAATTTTTCATATTAAAAATAAACCTGCATTTATTTTAAAAAGTTAATGACAGTTTACAACAGGAATTCGTTCTAGTCCACTATAAAAAGGGTTAAAACTTTTACGCTCTCAATTCCCGCCGACTTTAAAAGACTTGCAGTACACTGAGCCGTAACTCCGGTTGTAAGAACGTCATCTATTATTATAACTGATTTTGGCAATTTTTTCATCTTAATAAGTTTTTTACAGAAATTTGAAAAATAATAATTTTTGTTTCCGTTCAAAATTCTTTCGTTTCTGTCCATTTTTTTCTGCTGACTTTTTGATTTTCTGACCAAAAGAGGCATTATTTTCCACTTATAACGATATTTTAAGAAAAGTGCTAAATCTTGAATTTGATCCCAAGCCCTAGAGCGAATTTTTCCAGGACGAGGCGGAACAGGAACAATAACCGTATCTTTTTTTGAAGAAGATTCCATCAGTTTTAAATTTAAAAGACTGGCAAAAAATGGACTTAAAGATCTTTGCCCCTGCATTTTCCACAAAAACAAAAGCTTTTTTGTCCAAAGTCTGTATGAAAAAAGACTAAAGGAGGAATCTACGCTTTTTAAAATTGAATTTTCACGGCATTCCATACATAAATCTTCTTCACTTATTAAATTTTTTGAGCAAATTCTGCATTTTTTCTTAGGAAAACGAACTTGCGAAATCATTTTTTTTTGGCAAGAAAGGCAAATTGGCATTGAAAAAGACTTTGAACTGCAGCACACGCAATTCATTCCGCCGTTACACCACGACAAAATTCTTCTTAAAGCAAGAGAACAGTAAAATTTTATGCAGAAGAAAATTCCGGCTAAGTTATTCAAAAAAAACTCCAAAAACAAAGGCTTACGGCAAGAGCGCTTTATCTTTGGCAACAAAGCACCCTCACCTTACCTTATATCTACTGGA
>CAZXCR010000463.1:0-1547 GCA_964639315.1 uncultured Treponema sp.
AGGCATAGAAGAAATAAAAAGCAAGTTAGGTAGAATTGAGTCAATGACGCAAAAAAGAGACAATGCATATTTTTACAGAAACAGATATATGCTTCAACGTTGCAGATATTCTGAAGAGCCTTCTTGGCTTAAAGTTGTAAACAAAAAATATGCAATTCAAAATCAAAGATGGGAAGCAAGCATAAACGAACTTTCTGAAAGTAAGCAGAATTTATGCCCGTCAAATGTTTCTGTTGCAAAAATTCTTGGCATTGACGAAAGGAGTGTTGCATACATTATCAAGAAACTCGATGCAAACATAGACAGTTTCTTGTTACCATGCTATTCTCTTACGCATGAAATTTTACCTTGCAAGCAGTAATTTAAATAAAAAAAGAGAAATGGCAGAACTTTTTCCCGAACACGAAATTATTATTCCAAAAGATGAAGGAATTGATTTTTCCCCGGAGGAAACTGGAGAAACTTTTTACGAAAACAGCATAATCAAGGCAAAAGCCCTTTGGCGGATTGTTCACAAACCTGTTTTCGCAGACGATTCTGGAATTTGTGTAGATATTCTTAATGGAGTGCCGGGAATTTTTTCTGCCAGATACGCAGGTCCTTCGCATGAAAGAGGACTTGAAAATGGACAAAAAATTCAGCAGCAACAGCAGAACAGCTTTCTTATTTCGCAAACGAATGATGCACTAAAAAAATTTTCTAATCTTGATGAAATGAAAGCTGCTCTTCCATTACAGTCATTTTTGAACGGAGAAAGAAGTGCGCACTATGTTTGTGCAATGGTTCTTTACGCTGGACCTGACAGAATTTTTGTGGCGCAGGAAACAATGGAAGGCACTTTGGTTGAAAAAATTGAAGATGCAAGAGGAAGTGGCGGTTTTGGTTACGATCCACTTTTTTATCTTCCGGAATTTAAAAAAACTGCAGCTGAACTTACAGCTGAACAAAAAAATGCAATTTCCCACAGAGGAAAAGCTGCCCGAATTATAAAAAAGATTGCTTCTTCCCTACCAGATTTTTCTGTTTGATTTTCTTAAGAGACTTACGCTGGATTGGAGCGGCGAACGAAAGTGAGTTCTGAAGCGCAGCGTAAGAATGGAGGCGAAGGCCGGAACCGCGCAAAGCCAGTTAAAAAGCAAATTTTCAGCCGATTTTAAGAAAAAGAATTTCTCTTCAATAAAAAAATTTCGTCCAAAAAATTAAAAAAAATCCAAAAATTTTCCTAAAGTTTTACCGTTTACATTCCGAAATAAAGAATGAAGAACCATGGCTGCTCAACTTCGCTGAAGATAACAACCAGGCAATTCACGTAAAAGATTGCAGATGTAGCCTTGTAATGCAGATGTAATCTTTTACAAAAGGCCAAAAAGGATTTTGACCTAACATTTTCCACGGAGGAACAAATTATGGTAATCAACCACAACATGTCTGCAATGTTTTCCAACCGTCAGTTGGGAGTAAGTCAGCTTACTCTTAACAAGGATATGGAAAAACTTTCATCAGGCGAAAAAATCAACCGCGCCGGAGACGACGCTTCTGGATTAGCA
>CAZXCR010000464.1:0-1538 GCA_964639315.1 uncultured Treponema sp.
CATATTTTTCCAGAAAGTTGTCGCTGGGATTATTACGAGCCAATCCGTCCATTTAAACTTGGTGCATTTAAAATGGCTTACCGCTATCAAATTCCTGTAATTCCGTGTGTTATAAGTTACAGAGAGCCAAAAGGAATTTACAAGGTTTTTAAGATAAAGCATCCGCTCATTACAATTCATATTGGAAACGCAATTCTTCCCTACGCAAAAGAAGGTGAAAGAAAAAATGATATTTGCAAAAGAATGAGAAAAGAAGCTCATTCTCAAATGGTAGAAATGGCAGGAATTCTGCAAAACTGCTGGGACGCAGAAGGTGATTAAGTTTTTGTCATCTAGTAAAAAATCATTTTTAATGAACTATAATGAACTAAAAAAGAAATTACTCTATTATAAAAGACATAAAGGAATCAGAGGTTAAAATGAAATTTACAAAAAAACTTCTTGGCGCAGTTATTTTTCTTGCGGGAATTAATTTTTCTGCATTCTGTGCATCGCTTTCGTTAAATTCTGTATGCGAAGATTTGTCTTCAAACGCAGTAACCAGCGGAGATTTTACACAAAGCAAAACAATCAGCACATCAAAAGGTCCGCGGGAACTAAAATCATTTGGAAATTTTGTTTTCTGCTTGCAGGGAATTTTGTGGAATACGCAAAAGCCTTTCCCTTCAAAAATGATAATCACTTCATCAAAAATTACGCAGACAAATGCAAAGGGACTTACAAACACAATTGAAGCTTCTGAAAATCCGGCATTTTCTTTAATTGCAGAAAGTCTTACGGCAGTTTTTTCAGGAAATCTGAGCGTTCTTGAAGAAAATTTTAAAATCGAATTTTTGCAGGATTCAAATAATTCATGGACAATAAATCTTTATCCGCAAAACGAAATTTTCGCAAAATCAGTTAAAAAAATCAAACTCAGCGGAAATTTGAACAGTCTTTCAAAGGCACAGCTTAACGAAATTGAACTTGAAGAAAATCAAAATTCTAAAATAAAATACACCTTCCAAAATCAAGAATTTAAAAAGGAACTCAGCGAAAATGAAAAAGCCCTCTTTTATTAGTAAATTGACTAATCGGCAGTTTTTGGTAATTTGGCTGATTTTTCATCTTGGATTTTTAATTTATTTTGCATCGGTTTATTTTGCCACAAAAGGCGGCGTTTCTATTGATGCAGACCTGTTCAATATGTTTCCAAAATCTTTTAATGAAAAGTCAATTCGGATTGCAGATGAAAAACTGACTGAAAGTACGGCACAAAATGTTTTTATTCTTTCCTGCAATTCAGACTTTGAAAATGCAAAAAAAGCTGCTGAAAATGTATACGGCGAACTTTTAAAAAGTACAAAATTCAATTCAGTAAGTCTTTATTCCGCAAATGCTGATTTTTCTGAAATTTTATCTTTGCTAAAAAAATATCGCTACAATCTTTTAGACGATGATTCTATTGCGCAAATTGAAGAATCGCCAGAAAGTTTTGCTCAGGAAGCTCTTGAAAGTGCCTACTCGCCTTTTTCGCTTTTGCCGCTGAATCTTGAAGA
>CAZXCR010000465.1:0-1537 GCA_964639315.1 uncultured Treponema sp.
AATTTAGGAGCAGGAACACCGTGAGGTCCAAGAGCCGGTCCAATAGGTGGGGCAGGAGTAGCAGATCCAGCTGGACACTGCAACTTGATGTAAGCCGTTACCTTTTTTGTGGCCATAATGTATCTCCTTATAATTGGTGTGGATTTTTTTATTTATATAAAAATCCTAGCGAAACATCTCTATCCAACGGACTTATGTTTCTCCCAAAATTAAGACAAACCTAAAAGGCTTGTAATAAACATTTTTAGCAATATCAAACAACAAAAAAATATTATGAATAAAAAAGAAACGTAATTTTCTATTAAAGTTTTTCTACCTGAACAACATCCAGCTCAACAGGAGTTGCTCTTCCAAAAACAGGAACTGTAACACGAAGTCTTCTTTTTTCAGGGAAAACCTCATCAACAACTCCTTCAAAGGAAGCAAAAGGACCTTCTGTAATTCTTACGCGATCTCCAGCATCAATTCCCTGAACAACATAAGTAGGTTTTGCACCTTTAATTTCGCCAGTTTGGATAAAGATTTTTTTTGCATCTTCAGCAGAAATTGGTCTTGGTTTTTCAGATGGTTTTGTTGACGGAAAACCTACAACTCCACGTATTCTCCTAATTTGAGAACAAACATCTTTCCAACCGATTGTTGGCAAATCCATTTCGACCATAACATAGCCAGGAAGAAGAGGAATAGATTTTTTCACGATTTTTTTTACTTTTTCGTCAGAGGAGCTATCAGAAGATTTCTTTTTTGAAGTTTTAGTCTCTTCAACTTCCCGCATTGGCACTTTTGCCTGAATTACAACTTCGGGATCAACCTTATTTTCTTTTATAAGACTTGTTATTGCTTGCTCAATTGACTGCTCATAATTCGAATAAGTCTGAACAACATACCAGTTTCTAGACATGAATCAACCTTAAAACTAATAAATCAAACGAAGACCAGTTGTAAATAAGTAATCCAAAAGACCAAGAATTACAGCCATTACAATAGTAGAAATAAATACAACTTTAACAGAAGAAAAAACTTCACTGCGTGTAGGCCATGTAACACGCTTTAACTCTGTCACACATTCTTTACAAAACTGAATTATCTTCTTCACTTTTTACCCTCGTTAAAATGTTTATAAAACAAACGATATTTTTAACAGGCCAGGCAGGACTCGAACCCGCGACAACCGGTTTTGGAGACCGGGACTCTACCAACTGAGCTACTGACCTAAATATATTCAGTCAATTCTTTTAATTTAAGAAAAGACAAAATATCAAACAAAATTATTTAACTTTTGTTTCTTTATGCAAAACTTCTTTGCGGCAGAAAGGACAGTACTTATTCTTTTCAAGTTTTCCTGTAATATTCTTGCGGTTTTTGTATGTAGTATAATTTTTTCTTTTGCACTCAGTGCACTGTAAAGCTATAATTTCCACCGCTGACTTTTTCTTGCTTGCCATGGTTTTCTCCTATTTCTAAAAAATATTAGAGCTCCCGAGCGGAATCGGACCGCTGACCTCATCGTTACCAACGATGTGCTCTACCGACTGAG
>CAZXCR010000466.1:0-1535 GCA_964639315.1 uncultured Treponema sp.
GAAATCAAGCGACTATTACTGATAAAATTTTCTGTTAATAAAAAATCTATTTCTTAACAAAAAAATCTGCGCCTGTTTACCAGCAAAATTTTCTGTAACAAAAAAAATTCTCACTTAACCAAAAAATCTCCAACATCACCCCCGCGCGCTGTTACTAACAAGATATTTTCTTTTGAACTGCAACTTTTCTTTGCTAAGAAAAATTTCTCCCTCACCACTCCACATTCCCATATGTTGACAATAAAAATTACAAGTTGTATAAATTACGTATGAATAACGGAAAACTTCTTCTACTATTGCTAGCTTCTCTTTTTTTACCAAAGCGGTAGGCGTTAAGTTTTTCTTGTTTAAAAATCATTGAACTTTAAGAACTACAGACCTGTTGCTTTGGGCAGCAGGTCTTTTTTTTATGTTCGCAAAGTACAGTAAAAATCAGGAGAATAAAAAAATGGCAGGAATGAATCCAAACGGAAAGTATGCCCCAATCGGCTACATTGATTTGCAAAACCGCAAATGGCCGTCAGCAAGAATAACAAAGGCACCTATTTGGTGTTCAGTAGATCTTCGCGATGGAAACCAGGCACTTGTAGATCCAATGGGAATAGAAACAAAATTAGCTTTTTTTGATGTCCTTGTAAAATTGGGATTTAAAGAAATAGAAGTAGGATTCCCTGCCGCAAGTGACACTGAGTACGATTTTTGTCGCCGTCTTATCCAGGAAAATCATATTCCGCAGGACGTTACAATCCAGGTTTTGTGTCAGGCAAGAGAAAAACTTGTTTACAGAACAATGGACGCAATCAAGGGCGCACCAAAAGTTATCTTCCACATTTATAATTCAACTTCCACAGCGCAAAGAAAGTACACCTTCAATAAATCAATGGAAGAAATTAAGCAAATTGCCATTGACGGCGTAAAGTGCATAAAATCCTGCATGACCGAAGAAGACCGAAAAAGAATCCGCCTCGAATATTCGCCTGAAAGTTTTTCAATGACCGAAATTGATTACGCAATCGAAGTTTGCGAAGCTGTAAAAAATGAATGGGGCTGTTCACCAGAAAATAAAATCATCTTAAATCTTCCAACCACCGTTGAATGCTACACACCAAATGTTTATGCCGATAACATCGAATATTTTGCTTCAAAAATCACAAATCGCGACAGTGTAATAATTTCAACTCACTGCCACAATGACCGCGGAACAGGAGTAGCTTCTTGCGAACTCGGACTTTTAGCCGGGGCTGACAGAGTTGAAGGCTGTCTTTTTGGTAACGGCGAGCGCACTGGAAACCTCGATATTGTAAATGTTGCGCTCAATATGTTCAGTCAGGGAGTTGACCCGGAACTCGACCTCAGTCACATTGAAGAAATTGCTTCTCTCTACACACAGTTTACCGGAATGGAAATAAATCCGCGAATGCCTTACGCCGGTGAACTCGTATTTACAGCATTTTCCGGAAGTCACCAGGACGCAATCCGCAAAGGAATGGCAGCTCGCACAAAAATGGACAAAAATGCACTTTGGGACGTTCCAT
>CAZXCR010000467.1:0-1534 GCA_964639315.1 uncultured Treponema sp.
AATTGAACCGCCAGTGGAAAGTCTCTTCAAATTCAGAAAAACTTCACGTAAACAAAAAAGATGTGCTTTCTGTTATAAGCAATATGAGTGGAATTGATGTTGACCAGCTTGATGAAAATGAAAGTTTCCGTCTTGTAAATATGGAAAAAGAACTTCACAAGGAAGTTATAGGTCAGGACGATGCTGTAAATTTAATCAGTTCTGCGGTAAGGCGGAATAGGGCAGGAATTTCTTCTGTAAAGCGACCTATTGGTTCATTTATTTTTTTGGGACCTACAGGCGTTGGAAAAACTCAGCTTGCAAAAACTCTTGCAAAATTTCTCTTTGGCACAGAGGACGCCCTAATCAGAATCGATATGAGCGATTATATGGAAAAACATAATGCCTCGCGACTTGTTGGTTCACCGCCAGGATATGTTGGTTACGAAGAAGGCGGAATGCTTACCGAAAAAGTACGCCAGCATCCGTATTCAGTTGTGCTTCTTGATGAAATTGAAAAAGCTCACCACGATATTTACAATCTTCTTCTTCAGCTTTTGGAGGAAGGGGAACTTACAGATAATCTTGGTCACACGGTAAGTTTTAGAAATTCAATTATAATTATGACGAGCAATGCTGGTTCTCGAGAAATTTCTGCTGAATCGAAAATGGGCTTTGCGCCTACAAAAGAAGGTCTTGTTTCTTACAGCGAAATAAAATCAAGTGCAACTGAAGAACTTAAAAAAATTATGCCGCCTGAACTTTTAAACAGAATTGATGACATTGTTGTTTTTAATGCCTTGAACAGAGAGCAGGTGAGCGCAATTCTTAACATTCAGATTAATGAACTTAAAAATCGCCTTGCTGAACAAAATTTAACTCTAACTGTGAAACCAAAGGCCCGCGATTATTTTGTGGATAACGGTTACGAACCTGCAATGGGTGCAAGACCAATGAGACGGCTTTTACAAAGAGAACTTGAAGATCCGCTTGCAAATCTTCTGCTTGAGAAAAAATTTTCTAATTCAGAAAATCTTTCAAACGAAGTAATAGTCGATTTTGTTAAAGAAAAAATTTCTGTAAAACTAAAAGCTTCAAAGTCAGCAGAAAAAGATAAAAAATCGCAAAAAGTTGCAAGCAAAAATCTTATAGAAGCATAAAATTCAGCGGTACGCTGCTAAATTTTTTTGTTAAGAAATAGATTTTTTCTTAACTGAAAATTTTGCGAGTTTTTGCAAAAAACTCGTGAAGCAGCCGAAGGCTGCGACTAACTCGCGCGCGTGTAATGTAGAAGACTTTTTCTTAACAAAAGAGGTGTAGGAAAACGAATGTCTCGGTGGTTGAGCCTGTCGAAACTACCATTTGTAAGTAAATCGCTTGATTTCGACAAGTTCAATCGGCGCTTAGATGATTAATTGCAAAAACTCGAATTTTAACTAGTTAAGAAATTAATTTTCTTAACAAAGAAGGTGAAAAAGCCTAGCCCGCTATGGAGGCCCGGAGTTCCGGCACAAAGTGCCGGAATGAGCGAATAGCGAAGGCTGGAACAGCGGAT
>CAZXCR010000468.1:0-1521 GCA_964639315.1 uncultured Treponema sp.
ATAGCATTTATTTTACTTACTGCCAAAAATATGGCTAAGGAAACACCGAGCGCACACGATGCGCGAGAAAGCCGCAAGCTTCGCTTGCTCTGCAAGTTTGTCGCAACCTGCAGTTACGCCAAACTCGCGTGACCCGATAGTTAAGCCACGTCGCTTGAAAAAATAAGCGAAGCCTGCAATGCACACTTGAGGAAAAAAAAATTTGCTCCAAATAACAAATAAACAAAACTTGCAACGAAGTCGGATTTTGACCTATTATGTTGGCTATGAAAAAAAATGCTTTTCTAAAAGGAATGCGCGACGGACTTCCCATTGCGCTCGGATATTTTGCAGTTTCATTTTCGCTTGGAATTGTAGCAAAAAAGGCGCTTTTGAATCCGCTTGAAGGCTTTATTGCGAGTTTTTTAAATTTGGCTTCGGCTGGAGAATATGCACTTTTTACTTCGATTGCTCAAGGTGCGTCTTATCTTGAAATTGCAATTGCAACTTTTGTAGTGAACGCTCGCTATCTTTTAATGAGTTTTTCTCTTTCTCAAAAATTTTCTCCGCAAACAAAAACTATTCACCGCCTCTTAGTTGGCTACGGAGTAACAGATGAAATTTTTGGAATTACAATTGCGCAGGAAGGTTTTATAAATCCGCTTTACAATTATGGCGCGCTTTCTCTTGCGGTTCCAATGTGGAGTATAGGAACGGCGCTTGGAATTTTTGCAGGAAATCTTCTTCCCGTAAGAATCGTAAGTGCGCTTTCGGTTTCGCTTTACGGAATGTTCATTGCGATTATAATTCCTCCGTCAAGAAAAAATTTTGCGGTTTTGGCTGCAGTCGCTTCTTCTTTTGCGTTGAGCTTCCTTTGCTCAGTTCTTCCAAAAATAAAAATGATTCCGCAGGGAACAAGAACAATAATTATTACAGTTGCACTTTCGTCACTTTTTGCGCTGATTCGTCCTGTGCAGGAAAGTGAAGGTGAAGGCGAAAGTGAAGGCGAGGATAAAAATGGATAAAAGAATTTATTTAAGTATATTAACAGCATTTTTAGTTTCGTATGCAATCAGGGTTTTGCCGCTTACTTTGATTAGAAAGCCAATTAAAAATCGATTCATAAAATCCTTTTTGTATTACGTTCCGTACATAACTCTTGCCGCAATGACTTTTCCCGCAATTCTTGAATCCACCCAGTCCGTTTACTCAGCGGCGGCGGCTCTTGTTGCAGGAATTGTTGCCGCCTGGTTTGGTGCAGGACTTTTTCCTGTAGCGTGCATAAGTTGCGCCGTGGTTTTCTTATCGGAATTGTTTTTGGTGTAGGGAAAAAATATTTCCAGTTTACCTCCAGTTCTGTTTCGTAAAGCAAAGTTTATTTTTCTTTTTCTTGCGCGAAAGCTCCCTAAGTAAACCGGTCTTCCACAGCTCACCTGTCGGTTCGGGCAAAATGGCTTCGCCATTTTGTCTGGCTTTCAGCCACTGTTCCAGGCCGGCGCGGGATTTGTTTTTTACAAAAAAAATTCGCGCTCAGATTTCAGT
>CAZXCR010000469.1:0-1521 GCA_964639315.1 uncultured Treponema sp.
CTCGCTATGGAGGCCCGAAGTTCCTGCAAGCGTAGCTTGTAGGAATGAGCGAAGCGTAGTTACTAGTGAAATTCCCTGTCTAACAAAAATCTATTGCTTAACAAAAAAAATCCGCGAGTTTTCGCAAGAAAACTCGGGAAGCAGGCGAAGCCTGCGGCAATTATTATTTACACCCAACTTTCCAGACTTCTCCAAATCAAATTGAAATTCTCTTTGAACAGCAATATAATGTGGCGCGAATTGCAAAAAATTTTAGTTTTTTAGGAGATTTTGTTGTGGAAAAAGATTATGAAGTCCTTGATAAGGTAATTGGTCGCGTGCCTGATTTTCCAAAACACGGCGTTTTGTTTTACGATATTACGGGAATTTTGCGCCATCCAGATGCATTTAAATACAGCATTGATCGTATGGTAGAAATTTATAAAGACAAAAAAATTGATGCCGTTGCGGGAATCGAAAGTCGTGGATTTATTTTCGCAGCACCTTTTGCAGAAAAGATGGGAATTCCGCTTATTTTAATTAGAAAAAAGGGTAAGCTTCCTGGAAAAACCTTTAACTGCAAGTACGCGCTCGAATACGGAACTGCCGAAATTGAAGTTCACTGCGCAGACATTCAAAAGGGTCAGAATATTCTTCTTGTGGACGATTTAATTGCAACTGGCGGAACTTTGAACGCAGCTATAAATCTTGTAAATCAGGGTGGCGCAACCGTAAGCGATGTTTTTGGCGTGGTGGGCTTGCCGTTCTTGAATTACGAAAAAAATTTGGGGCCAAACGTAAACGTAACAACTTTGGTCAACTACGATTCAGAATAGATTTTTATTTTTTTTATGGAGCAGACTTTGCTTTGTAAAACCGGCTAATCAGGGCTCCGGCAAATGCCTCCGAACAAAAACGCGGTGAAAAATTAATTTTTCACCGCGTTTTTGTTTTCGCTTCGCTCACCCTTAATATCCGGGCTAGACTTTTTTGTAAAAGATTAAATTTTTTTGTTAAGGAGAAAAAATTCAATCTTTGTTTTTTTACTTATTTCCATTCAGAAAAATTTGTGTTTGCTTCCAGAGAATTTTCTTCAGAATCATTTAGCAGACTAAAAAAATCGAGTCCTGTTCTTTTTTCTATTTCGTCTATGCTTACAGCGTAATCCCAAATTTCACCATCGCATTTTTGATTTGGCAAAATAAATCCAACTGCAATTTTATTTCCGTCAGAATCTTTTGCTAAAAGTGCCTTGTAAAAATATTCAGGAACTGCAACTTCATTTTTTCCTATTGTTTTGTATTCATTGGCGGCTTTTTCAAGAATAGGGCCGGTTACAACTGTAACTTCTCCAAATTTTCCTGCCCAAGTTCGAACCTGCTCTTCAAGAGTTTTCCAAATTCCGCGGTTAAAATCCGGTGCCTGAGGAGTCATATTCGACATTAAAAAAGAATCTTCCATACTTGCAACACTCCATTCAAGGTCTGCTGCCGGAGCAAGGTGTCCTCTGTCGTAGCCAGATTTTGTGTAGTCGCCTGGAAT
>CAZXCR010000470.1:0-1516 GCA_964639315.1 uncultured Treponema sp.
ATTTTACTCAACTATCGGGGCTAGGCTTTGTTAACTATTTTTTTTAAATTTCTGATTAAAACCTGAAACTTGACCTTGTAATAAAAAAAATCTAAAGATGTCTATTTTTATAGACTACTATTCTTCCCAAATTTCTACCTTTTTTTTAAAGTGTTGCTTTTTTACGCAGTATTCTTGAATTTAAGAAGAAAATTCTGTTGTTTTTAGACGCAAATTCTAAATTCTCTACACATATTTTGCGTCATTTTTACTCACTTTTTAGAACAATCAAGAAAATTTCAGTCTACTGCCCGCACACGCACGCGCCCGGTTAATTCTGCAATTGTTTTGTTAAGAAGTTGATTTTTGTGTGGGAAGGAATTTCATCAGTAACAGCAGTGGCAAACTTGCGGTCTTTTTTGATAAGCGAAAATTTACTTCAAGAACCGCGCACGCTGGTTACTAATAAATTTTTTCTTGGCAAAGAAAATTCTTTTTAACCGCAAATTTCGTTGGTAACCCGCACGGCGTTGTAATGTTGAAGATTTTTTGTGAACCAGAAAATTTTCTTGTTAGGAAAAAATTTTTTCTTAACAAAGTACTTAGCCAAGCCTAGCCCGCTATGGAGGCCCGGAGTTCCGCAGGTTACCAATGAAATTTCCTGGCAAATAAGAATTTTTTTCTTAAGAAGAAAATTCGCGAGTTTTGGAACAAAACTCGTTAACAAGCGTAGCTTGTAGGAATGAGCGAGTAGCGAAGGCCGTAACAGCGGGATTTGCAATAAAATTTGCTGCCGAGCGCACTGTGTGCGCGAGAAGAAATTTATTTTTAGGAAGAAAAATTTGCTCCAAAAAAAACCGCAACAAACTTGAATTTATCTTTTATTTTATGTCTCTACTGCCGATTTTTCGCCAGACGATTTTTATAATCAAGATATTCCTTGCCCACGTTTTCTTTTTCCCAGCGCTGCACTATTTTGTAGCCAAATCCGCTGAACAAAACTTCGCACAAAAGTTCAAAAACCGCCCCTGCCAGTGAACACAAAAGAACTTGAGTCCAAGTCCAGCCAAAAAATAATTTCGAAACTACGGTAGCAAAAATCAGATTATCTGCAAACTGAGCAATTATTGTGGAAATATAGGAACGCAACGCAAATGCCAAAAATCCGTTTTTTTTCAGTTTTGACCCGATTGCGCTGTTAAGAACTGCATTTATAATTGAAGAAACTATGAATGCCAGCGCAGAACCTAAAACAACGTACCAGGAACCACCAAAAGTTGAGTTAAGTGCCTGATTCACTTCGTCGCTTTCAAAAGTGTAAAATTCGCTCCACTTTCCCGGCGCAAGTGAAAGAAGTGCAAAAATTCCGCACACACATAAATTTACAAAAAGTGCCAAAAGCGAAACTTTTATGCTCGCATTAGTTCCCCAGCGTTTGCAAATTACGTCCATACAAAGAAACATAATCCAGCTAAAAACAAATCCGCAGTCAAGTGCAAGATATTTAAAGCTTAAAAGTTCTTTGTTTGCCATTAAA
>CAZXCR010000471.1:0-1515 GCA_964639315.1 uncultured Treponema sp.
GTCGGCAATTTTGGTGGACAAGTCGGACACTGGGTCGAAGATTCGCTTGCGGTAGGGGGAAAATTTAGCTTTTTTAGATGACATGAAAAATAAAATTATTTATATTTTCGTATTATGACAAAAAATCGAAAGGGTAAATATTTAGTTTTTATTATTTTAATTTTAATTTTTGCAGCAATTTTTATTTTTGGTGATGAACTTTCATCTTTGTTCGGTAAAAAAAATAATAATTTTTACGATTACAAAACTTTTTATGAATTAGCTGAGCAAAATAAAATTTCAGATGTTTCCATAGAAAAAGATAAAATTGTTTTTCATTTAAAAAATGAAGATGGCGGCAGTGAAAATTCAAAAACTGATTTTTACACAGAAAATCCCGATTCTTCGACATTAAAAGAATTTCTTTTGCTGAACGGAGTCAAAGTTAGCGAAGAAAAATCTGCTGAAGAAATTTTTACTTTTTTTATGGACGCCCTTTTTTACATAATATTTTTTGCAGTTATTATTTTTGTTTTTGTAAAATTTGTTTCGCCAAATACTTTTAAAGTTGTTCACAAAACAGGAAAGTCTTTTAAGGATGTGGTTGGAATGGATTCTTTAAAAAAAGATATGCTTCAGATAATGGACATTATGAAAAATCCGCAGAAGTATGAGAAAAAAGGAATCCGTATGCCAAAGGGAATTCTTCTTGACGGTCAGCCAGGGAACGGGAAAACTCTGTTTGCAAAAGCTTTAGCCGGAGAAGCTAAGGTTAATTTTATTCCTGCAAAAGCAACTGATTTTGAAAGTATGTTTATGGCAATTGGTCCTATGAAAGTGAAACTTTTGTTTAAAAAAGCGCGCAGAAAGGTACCTTGCATTGTTTTTATTGACGAGTTTGACGGAATTGGAACCAGGCGCAATTATTCAGGGTCTGCAATTGAAACTGAAAATACAAGAATTGTTACGGCACTTTTAAATGAACTTGACGGATTTGATGCAAATCAGGGAATTTTAGTTCTTGCGGCAACAAATAGCATTCAGGCTTTAGATGAAGCTTTAATAAGACCTGGCCGTTTTGATGCAAAGGTTACAGTTCCTTATCCAGATGAAAAAGCTCGTGCGGATTTAATAAAAATGTATTCATCTGGAAAAAAACTTGGAAGTGACTGTAGCGTTGAAAAACTTGTTTTTGAATTTAAAGGATTTTCTTGTGCAAAAATTGAAAGTGTTTTGAATAAGGCTTCACTTCTTGCAAATCAAAAAGGCAGTGATGAAATTTCAATGAATGAAATAAAAGCTGCAATAAAGGAAAGTTAAGGGAAAATTCTGAAATCACCTTTTTACTTTTTAGGTCAAAATTCGAGCTTGTTGTAAGTTTTACTTACTTGGAGCAAAGTTTTTTCCCTCAAAATAAATTTTTTTCTCGCGCACACTGTGCGCTCGGCTGTGTCCAGGGTTACGTACGCACTTCGTGCTATCTTCATTCAAAACCTGCGGTTTTGAACGGCTTCGCCGCCCTTACCATCGGGGCTA
>CAZXCR010000472.1:0-1492 GCA_964639315.1 uncultured Treponema sp.
GCGTAAACATAAGAATCTGCAGCGCCCTTGTCCATAGAAAGATTAAAATGACCTGATGCAAGACCACTATTTTTCATTAAGCCGACCTTTTACGCATCAAGCAGTTTTTTAAGACAAGAAACAAAGGCTTTTTTATCTTTTTCCTTTGCCTCAAGTGATTTACAGTAATCAGCGAACATTTTTTTTTCTTCGCTGTCTAAATTTTCTTTCTGACGCTCCTCGTCTTTTTCAATATTTAAAATTGCATCTGAATATTTGCTTTTAAAAACTTCGTCCGCATCAGACTTTGCCTTAGAAATTTTTTGGTCTGCACTTTTCTGAGCATCTTTTAGCATAAGAGAAGCTTCTTTTTCAACTTCAAGAAGATGCTGAATAACGTCAACTTCGCTGTCCATAATTTTCTCCTACAAAAGCAATTATAGAACAAAAATTCTCAAAACGCAATTTTTGAAAAGAATAAAAAATTTGTTTTTAAGGGGAAAATTTGTAAAATAAAGCCATCTTCTAAAGATTCAAGTTTATTGTAGGTTTTATTTATTTGGAGCGAATTTGTCGCAACCTTGTGGTTTTTTTTCTCGCGCACACAGTGCGCTCGGCTGCAAATTTGCCGCAACCTGCGGTTGCTATAAACTTCGAAAATTCGCCCTTTTTAATAAAATGATTAAAAAAAAATTAAGGGACATAGCGTTACTAAAAAAGCTACGTCCCTTACAATCAGCAAGTAAAAATTAGAATTTACAGAGAAAATCTGCAAGTCTACAATTTTTTACTGCCTAAGAAAAAATTCTAGTTTGTACCTGAAATTTATTCAGCGCTTGCAGAATTCATTACCTGAGTGTCTGTAGCAGGAAGTTCATCTGCAGAATTCGAATTAAGTTCTTCTTCAAGCCAGTTTGTATCTGAAGCAGATTCTGTAACAGCTTCTGTTCCAAGAACTTCAGCAGCAGCTTCGCCAACATCAACTTTTTTAGGCGACTTATTTAAAACTCCAAGAGTAAATGCAAGAACAAAAAACAATGCAACAAAAACAGCCGTAGCCTTTGTTAAAACGCTTGCCTGATGAGCTCCAAAAGCAGCACTATTTCCGCCACCAAATGCTGAACCCATACCATTACTTTCTTCATTCTGAACCAAAACAAGAAGAATTAAAAGAATACTTACAATTACAAATACAACAAGGAGAATTGTCTCTACAACGCTCATTTTTAAAACTCCAAAACGCCGGAATTCCAGCCATTGATTTTTTTATTATGTCTAGTGATTTTACATTAAAGATTTTTTCTAGTCAATAAAAAAGCCGTCTCCTGATTTTTTTAATGGACTCAAAAAACGCAGGTAAACGGCTTAGTAAATTTTAGGACTATCTGAAAATAAATTTTTCAGTGATTATTCTTAACTTAGAGAACGCAGATTGGAACAAAAGTTTCAGCTTTAAGTGAAGCACCGCCAATCAAACCACCGTCAATGTCCGGCTGAGCCAAAAGTTCAGGAG
>CAZXCR010000473.1:0-1453 GCA_964639315.1 uncultured Treponema sp.
CATTGTGCCAGAAGTAGAATCTCCTTCCGTAATAAAAATCATTGAATTTGCGCCCTTTGCGCCATCTTGCACGTGATATTTGCAGTCCTTAAGTTTTTTTATGCGGATACTGACTTTTTTTGCAGCTTCCTTAGCTTCTTTTTTTACAGCACTTAATTCCGTACGTAACTTTTCGTTTGCTTCAATTTTTTCTTTTAGTTTTCTTGCGGACTCAGAATTTTTGTGCAGCCATTCATTTACTCCAGACTGAACTTCGCTTACAATCCACGGACGAATATCTGTGTTGCCAAGTTTATTTTTTGTCTGACTTTCAAAAACCGGATCTTTTACCTTTACAAGAACCGCGCTGCTCATTCCTTCGCGTACATCTTCCGCCTTGAAATTTGAATTGTAAAAATCATTTACTCCACGAACAAATCCTTCTTTGAACGCGCTTAAATGGGTTCCGCCGTCTGCGGTGTACTGACCGTTTACAAAACTAAAGTGATTTTCGCCGTAAGAATTTGTGTGCGTAAAGGCAAATTTTATGTGGTCACCAACATAACTGCCGATTGGGTAGAGGGCTTCGTCGTCCATTTCTTTGTTAAGAAGGTCGAAAAGTCCGTTGTTGCTAAAATATTCTTTCCCGTTAAATTTTAAAGTGAGTCCTTCATTTAAATAAGCGTAGTTCCAGATTCTGTTTTCTACAAATTCCATATTGAAATCGTATTTGCCAAAAATTTCTTCATCTGGAACAAATTCAAAGTAAGTGCCGTTTTGCTGCGCTTCCTTAAGTTTGCCGGTTCTTTGGTTAAGAAGTTTGCCTTTTTCAAAAACCGCCTCACAGCATTTTCCGTCGCGGATTGAAATTACTCTGAAATAAGAAGAAAGTGCATTTACCGCCTTAGTTCCAACACCGTTCATTCCCACAGAAAACTGAAAAACGTCATCATTATATTTTGCACCGGTATTAATTTCGCTTACACATTCAACAACCTTGCCAAGCGGAATTCCTCTTCCGTAGTCGCGGACTTTTACCCGCTTGTCTTTTACAGCAATTTCGATTTTTTTGCCGTAGCCCATAATAAATTCGTCCACGGCATTGTCTATAACTTCTTTGAGCAGAATATAAATTCCGTCATTCTGATTCGACCCATCGCCAAGCCGTCCAATATACATTCCAGAACGAAGTCTGATATGCTCAAGTGCGTCCAGATGTTTAATCTGGCTTTCATCGTAAATTTTCTTTTCCTTAGGTTTATCCATAATTTTTTTCTCGGTTGATTTATTTTTCGCTGATTTATTCGCAGATTTGCTTGCAGAACTTGCAGATTTGCTTGCGGCGGTCGCAGATTTTCTTGCTGACGTTGCAGTTTCTTTTGCGGAACTTGCAGTTTCCTTCGCGGCAGTCGCAGTTTTATTCGCGGATATCGCAGATTTCTTCGCGGCAGTCGCAGTTTTCTTTGCGGAACTT
>CAZXCR010000474.1:0-1448 GCA_964639315.1 uncultured Treponema sp.
GAAAGAAATCCTAACGACTGGGAAGCAGTTTTTTATCATGCAATTTATTCAAAAGCATCTTCTCAGGTTTTGGAATTTGCGTTTTCTTTATTAAAACAGAGTAATCTTTCTTCAGAAGAAATTATTTCTCATACAGAAGAAATGCTTGATGTTATGGAAAGATGGATTATTCCAGATGAAGGAAATATAGATAGTATTATTAAAATTTTAAATACATGTGAACTTTCTGATGAAAGAAAATGTGAAAATTTAGATATATTTTTAGATTCATTAGTAAAGAGAATTAATCAAAAAATTGAAAATATTCGGTTGTGTTTTAAATTTTTAAATGAATGTAAATTTTATGAAAATAAAGAATCGCAATATGAAAAAATCTTTGCTGAAGTAAAAAAAATAAATGCTTCTTCAGATTATGAAGAACTTTTTCTACAATTTATAAAATCAGGCTATTGCGAAAAAAATGGAATGAAGTGGACTGCTAGAATTTATGATATTTTGATTGAAGATAATAATTATACAGCTCCAGAAAGTTGGAAAGAACCTCTTTGTGAACTTTTTTATAAAATTCTTAAAAACAATAACAATATAGTAACTCATGAAAGTTTAGCTGTTTATCTTTACATTCTTTTATTTCGAAGTACCGCCATTGAGATTTTTAATGAGATTTGTACATATCAATTTGATACAACGTCAAATGGAAAATGCACCCCATCTGAACGTTTTGCTGATTATTTTGTATGGCTTTCAATAAGTTCATTAAAATATTGGCTTCTAGATGAAAACAAAAAAAGAATTCAAGAATTTGAAGGTTACATAGAAAAATCAACTTTTTGTGATAAAAAAGAACTTTATTTAAAGATGTATAAAAGATGGCTTGAAGTTTACAAAAATGATCTTAATGAAAGTCTTTATAAAGAAATTGTAAAAAAAATAAAGGGATTAGAATCAGATTTTAAAGCAGAAAAAAGGAGCGATTCTCCAGAGATTAGAGAAAAAAAGGAAAGAAAAGACAGTTTTAAAAAAGTTTTGGGAGTAATATTTGAAATTGCTTTACCAATTCTATTTATAACTATTCATTGGGATGGTTGGGCTTCAATTTTTGAATCCCATCCTGTTTTGAGTGTTTTGGGTTGTATTGCCTATTATATACTTCCTATTTGTATATGGCTTAAATGTGAAGGTGTTGGCAAAATCAACAAATTTATGGGTAATGCCTGTATTGTAGTTTTTGAAATAGCTTTTCCTATAATAGCCCTTACACTTTTTGATGCAAAAATGGAATATCTTTCTGATAATTATGACAAATATGTAAAACTTTATTCCATAATTTGTGCAGTGTATTATGTTGTTTTAATTGTCTTCTGGATTATTTACGGAATTATAAAAATAAGACGAAACAAGGAGAAAAAATAAATGTCATTTTTCAAAAAAAATCCAAATGAAACAGC
>CAZXCR010000475.1:0-1434 GCA_964639315.1 uncultured Treponema sp.
CTTGCAAGGGCGGTTGCCGGTGAGGCTGGAGTTCCGTTTTTTAGAATCAGCGGTTCTGACTTTGTAGAAATGTTTGTTGGCGTTGGTGCCAGTCGCGTAAGAGATTTGTTTAAGCAGGCTCGTGAAAAAGCTCCGTGTATTGTGTTTATTGACGAAATTGATGCACTTGGTAAAAACCGAATGAGCGGTTACGGCGGAGGAAATGATGAGCGTGAGCAGACTTTGAATCAGCTTCTTGTTGAAATGGACGGATTTGATAACGAAAAGGGATTGATTGTTCTTGCGGCAACAAACCGTGCTGACATTCTTGATCCGGCTCTTTTGCGTCCAGGTCGATTTGACAGACGAGTTCCTGTAGAAAAACCTGATGTTAAGGGAAGAGAAGCCATTCTTCGAATTCACGCTAAAAATGTAAAACTTGATGAAGATGTTGATTTTACATCGATTGCTCACGGAACTGTTGGATTTGCTGGTGCTGATTTGGCGAACGTTGTAAATGAAGCGGCGTTGCTTGCCGTAAGAAATGGACGTAAAAAAGTTTCGATGATTGATTTTAACGATGCAATTGATAAGGTCAGCATTGGTTTAAAAAAGAAGAATCGTAATGAAAACGAAAAGGAACGTCGCCTTGTGGCCTTCCACGAAACTGGTCATGCTTTGGTTGGAGCATTTACGCCGGGCTGTCCTCCGGTTAACAAGATTACGGTTGTTCCTCGTTCAAACGGTGTAGGCGGATTTACTCAGTACAGAGAGCAGGAAGAGGTCAACTTTAAAACAAAGAAAGATATGATTGCTGAAGTTGATTCTTTCCTTGGCGGACGTGCTGCCGAAGAAATTATGCTTGGCGATGTTAGCACAGGAGCGTCAAACGACATTGCAAACGCAACTGACATTGTAAAAAGAATGATTGTTGATTACGGAATGTCTGATCGCTTCAAGAACATAACGCTTGGAAAGGGAGTGCTTGGAAACCACGGTGGCGAACCGGCTCTTGTGCGGGAATTTAGTGAAGAAACACAAAATTATATTGATGAAGAAATTGCCCGTGTAATGAAGGAACGCTACGAGCATGTACTGGAGCTTTTGAAAAGCAAAAAAAGTCTTCTTGAGTACATTGCGAATCGGCTTTTGGAAATTGAAACAATGGACGGAAATGAATTCTACGATATTGTAAAAGCAGAAGATCATTGCGCCCAGCTTGAAAGTAAGGCTTTGCTGATTGAGCAGACTGAAAAAACTGAAGCTGCTGAATCAAAAGGTGAATCGAAAGGCGAGACTGTAGAAGAGTCAAAAGATGAGCCAAAAGTAAAGGAAAAAAAGCCTCGTGCAAAAAAGGCAAAATCAGAAGATTCTTCAAAAGCTAAGACTAAGGCTTCAGAAAAAAAATCTGACTCTGAGAAAAAAAACAAAAAAAACTAAATAAGTTTTTATAAA
>CAZXCR010000476.1:0-1434 GCA_964639315.1 uncultured Treponema sp.
TTTTTCTTGCTAAGCGAGAGAATTTGCCGCAACCTTACGGTTGCTTCCCGAGTTTGTTATAATTAATCATTTAAGCTCCGATTGAGAGAGTTGAAATCAAGCGACCATTACTGATAGATTTTTCTGTTTATAAAATTTTTTTTTCTTAACCAAAATCTTAGCCAAGCCTAGCCCCGATTGTAGCGGCGCGAAGCGTTCAAAACCGTAGGTTTTGAATGAAACCGCGGAAAGCGGGCTTACTAAAAAAATTTTCAGCCGGAACGCAAAAAAAATTTCCTAACATATAAAAAATTTTGCTCCAAATAAAATTTTCTTGCTAAGCAAAACTCTCTTCCAATACTTTGCGCAGTATAAAAACGAAAATTTGTTTTTTTCGGTAATGAAATTTTTTTTCTTCCCAAAAATTATTGACCATTCAAAAATTAAGTTGTAAAAGTCAAATCATCAAAGGCAAAGAAGCCGGTATGAACTAAAAAAAGTTCACGCTGTCCTCTTTGCCTTTTTTATTTGCAAAAAAAATAAATTAGGAGGTTGAGTATGGATTCAACTTTGGTAGGTCAGCTTTCAACTCAGGTTGCATCACTTGTAGAATCCAGCGGCACTGTTTGGAGCGTATGGTTTTTGATGGGTGCCGCAATGGTTTTCTGGATGCAGGCCGGATTTGCAATGGTAGAGTCAGGTTTTGCCCGGGCAAAAAATACCGGAAACATCATCATGAAGAACCTGATGGATTTCTGCATTGGCACGGTTATGTGGTTCATTATAGGCGCGTCCCTTATGCTAACTTACACAGACCCGGTTACAGGCGAAACTTGCCGCGGAATCTGGTCAGTAATCGGAAAGCCTGGTTTTAGTGTTTTCAGCAACTATGCGCATTTTGACTATTCAGGATTTGTATTCAACTTAATGTTCTGCGCTACGGCTGCAACAATTGTTTCGGGCGCAATGGCAGAACGTACAAAATTCCTTACATATTGTATTTATTCAGCAGTCATTTCAGCAGTTGTTTATCCAATCGAAGCACACTGGACTTGGGGCGGCGGATTTTTAGCTCAGTGGGGATTCCACGATTACGCTGGTTCAAACTGTATTCATATGGTAGGCGGAATTTGTGCATTAATCGGCGCTGCAATGGTTGGTCCGCGAATTGGCAAGTTTGACAGAAATAAAGATGGTAAAGTTACAAAAATTCACGCTTTCCCAGCATCAAACATTGCAATGGGTGCCCTTGGTGTATTCATCCTTTGGTTTGGCTGGTACGGATTCAACGGAGCTGCAGCAACAGACGTTCCAACTTTAGCTTCAGTATTCTTAACTTCAACGGTTTCGCCGGCAGTTGCTACAGTTACCACAATGATTTTTACCTGGATAAAGTACGGCAAGCCAGACGTTTCAATGTGCTTGAACGGTTCACTGGCAGGTCTTGTAGCAATT
>CAZXCR010000477.1:0-1432 GCA_964639315.1 uncultured Treponema sp.
CGCTAAGAATTAGCGCAAGAATGGAGCGATTAGCGGAAGGCTGGAACAGCGGTCGTAAGTAGTAAAGTGTGCTCCAGAAAAAAAATGCGAAAAAGGATTGCATTGAGATTAGTTAAAAAATGCAATATTATTTGAGGCTATGTTGATAGGTGGTTTTAGAAAAACTGCGTCTGCTTTTGCGGCGGCGCTTTTGTTGTGTCTGGCATTTTTGTTTTCTTCCTGCCAGAATATTTTGGGCTACAGCGTTCTTTTGTGGAATGTGGAAGACGAAAATCTTGCTGATGGCACTGTGGTTCCGGTTTATATTAAGTCGAATATTTCGCACGTTTATGTTATAGGACTTGGAAATTCTAAGGACAGTAAAAAAGTTGAAGTTCCGCTTTGGAAACTTACTGAACCTGAAAGCAAATCTAAGGCGCAAAAAAGAGCTCTTTCTTATTCAGATTACAAGGGAAAATATGCGGTTTGTGTTCTTGATGGTCTTCCTATAAGGCAGGATCGCGTTAATACTTCGAAGCAGGTTTATCGTTTGCGTAAGGGCGAAATTATACGAACGCTTTACGAGGGCAACGGTGCAATTCCTACTAACGGCAAAAGTAATCTTGAAGGTAAGTGGCTGCGGGTTCTTACTTCGACTGGGGTTCAGGGCTGGTGCTTTAGTTACAATCTGCGGCTTTTTGAAATGAATGCTGACGGTTCTTACGGTGAAGGCGCGGTTGAGGCGAATGTTCAGGAAAGAGATGAACTTTTGGAAAAAATCTTTAGCTCAAAGTGGTATCCGGATTTTTACAGCAGCATGGTAAAGAGCAAAAATATTGACCTTAACAATATGAAGCTTGAGTACGGTTTCGACACTGGAAGTACTAGCGGAACTGTAAGTCTTGTTCTGCCAATTTTAAATGTGAGCGCAAAATACAATGGCGTTTCAAAAACGAGTGAAGGCGTTTACAAGTTTACTGACACTCCGTTCCAGCTTACGGTTTACAATTCAAATTCGATTTCAGTTCAATACACAGACAGCCGTGGAATGCCAAAGAGTTACAATTTTATTTCTTTTGATGAAGAACTTGATGTTTCTAAACTGATTGAAGAGGAACTTTTGCGTCGTGCTCAGCTTTACAATGCGATTAAATCTGCCGGCCCGGATTACAAGAGCTCTTATTACGGAACAATCACTTTTGAAGAGGACGAAACTTTCCGCTGGACTGGTTTTTCTCAGCTTGTGCCTTCTGTTATTGAACGCGGAGCTCTTTCTAGGGGAACTGTAAAAATTCAGTATTCGTTGCCAAATAATTTAAAAGCTGAATGGGACGGAGTTTTAACTCTAAAATTTGACGGAATGGAAAAAGACGTAAATTTCCTTTACAAACAGGAACAAAACGGACTTAGAATGGCGGTTGCAAATGTTGCTCAAAGTCGTAGCGAAACTACT
>CAZXCR010000478.1:0-1421 GCA_964639315.1 uncultured Treponema sp.
AAGAATGCGTTTTACATCAGCACTCGTTAAATTCATAGATTTATCAACGCAGTAAGGCTCGCCGTCATCTCCAAGCGCAACTCCCGAAAATTCAGGACCAACATTAGGTTTTGGCTGCGGATTATCCGGATTAATTTCCAGAGTTGCATCCCCAGTTCCTGTAATGAACGGCAAAGTCCACTTGTAAAGTTCTTCTGCAGTCATCGCACGAATATACTGACCGTTGTACCATTCAAGCTTCTTGTAATCAAAAACTGCCGGAGCCTTGTTCAAATGCTCAAGTTTAAAATTTGCAGCAAGTTCTTCAAGCGTATAAATATCCTTACCTTCTTCGTAAGAACAGCCAAGAAGTGCCACATAATTTATAATTGCCTGAGGTAAATATCCTCTTGCACGGAATTCATTAAGAGACGTTGAACCGTGACGTTTAGAAAGTTTTTTTCCGTCAGAACCATTTACCATTGGAAGATGACAAAATTCCGGATGTTCCCAGCCAAACGAACGATACATCTGAACGTGAAGCGGAGTAGAAGGAATCCATTCCTGCGCTCTCATAACGTGAGAAATTTTCATCAAATGGTCATCAACAATATTTGCAAGATGATATGTAGGGAATCCGTCTGACTTAAGAAGAATTGGATCAGGCGAAATATCCTCGTTTTTCCACTCAATGTCGCCAAGAAGATGGTCATGGAAAACAGTTTTTCCTTCAAGCGGAACCTTAAGTCTTATAACGTAAGGTTTTCCAGCCGCAAGATTTTCTTTAATTTCCTCTTCAGTTAAAGAGCGGCAATGTCTGTCGTATCCAGGAGGCATTTTATTTTCAGTTTGAATTTTCCTGATTCGCTCAAGTCTTTCAGAATCGCAAAAACAGTAGTAAGCCTCACCCTTTTCAACCAGCTCGTTAGCATATTTTTTGTAAAGTTCAAATCTTTCACTCTGAACATAAGGTCCGTATTCGCCACCTTTGTTTCCACCCTCGTCCCAGTCAATTCCAAGCCAGGCAAGCGTGTCGTAAAGATTTTTTACATATTTTTCATCGTAGCGGGTGCGGTCAGTATCCTCAAGCCGCAAAATAAATTTTCCACCCTGTGAGCGCGCAAAAAGATAATTGAACAAAGCCGTTCTTACTCCGCCAATATGCTGCATACCAGTAGGCGAAGGCGCGTATCTAACTCTAACTTCAGACATAAAATCTCCTATAAAAAATTAAAAAAATATTCGTTATTCATAAAATTCTTGAAGAACCATAATATATTTTTTTTCCTTAAGAAACAATACATAAACCGACCGCTGCTGTTACCAACGAATTTTCAGTTTTGGAGCGAATTCTTTTTACTCAAAATAAATTTATTTACTCGCGCACTGCGCTCGGCTGCAAATTTGCCGCAACCTGCGGTTACGTATGCCCACATTCGTGG
>CAZXCR010000479.1:0-1413 GCA_964639315.1 uncultured Treponema sp.
AAATCTGCAGTTTGTGCGAACAATTACAGGACTTACAATAGAATCAGTTTTTCTTTTTATCATAACAGACGCCCTGTCTAAGCGTTCATACAAAAACATTTCGAATCTGGTAAGGTCTAAAAAGCAAAGGGACAAAGCCTACAAGGAACTGCAGGAACGCAACAACTATATCACCAAAATCAATACGGAACTTGAAGCTAAAAATAAGGAACTGGAAGAAATTCAATACAAAATCATTCAGTTTGTAGCGCAGTGCCTGGGTTCGCACGATTTATTTACCGGTCGCCATGTGGTTCACACTCAAAAATATGTAGAAATCATTGCAAAAGAACTTAGAAATGAAGGATTTTACACAGAAGAATTAACTGACCTCAATATTCAGCTTATGCAATCCGCAGCTTTTTTACATGACATTGGGAAAATCCACATTCCAGAAGGCATTTTGAACAAAATCGGAAAGTTTACTCCGCAAGAATTTGAACTTATGAAAGGCCACCCCGAAGAAGGTAGAAGACTTTTGCAGTTTTTGCCGCAGATAGAAGGCGGACGGTTCAATAAAATTGCCCTTGATATGTGTTACTGTCATCACGAAAAGTGGAATGGCACAGGTTACCCAAACGGACTTGCCAGAGCAGAAATTCCCTTGAGTGCCAGAATTATGGCAGCCGCCGACGTTTTAGATGCCCTCATAAGTCAGCGACTTTACAAAGCCCCTATGACAATAAACGAAGCGATGAAAGTTTTTGAAGAGTCCGCAGGAGAGCATTTTGAACCCTGCATAGCTCAGGCGGTAATTAAGTGCAAACCTTCAATCATTTTAATCGACAACGATTTTAAAACTTCAGAAGCCATTAGCAACGCAGAAGAACTCGAATGGTGGAAAAACTACCACGAAAAACTAAAAAAGATTTAAGTCCAAAAGAAGATTTTTCTTAGCAAAGAAAAGTTGCGGGGCGAAAGAAGATGTTTTGTTTGTACCTACGCGATTTTTTTTGTTTTGGAGCAAATTTTTTTGCCGTACAGCGGGCGCAGGCGCGTTCTTGCAGGGAAATTTTTCTTGTTAAGAAAAGTTGCAGGACGGGAGAAGAGATTTTGTTGGTAAACAGGCGCCGCCCCGCGTTCTTGCAGGGAAATTTTTCTTGTTAAGAAGGAGCTTCAGTTCAAAAGAAAATACTCTATCAGTAACCCCGCGCCCGTTTCTTGCACAAAATTTTCCATAATACCACAGACTTTTTCTTAACAAAAAAATTCTGCGAGTTTTGGAACAAAACTCGTGAAGCAGGCAAAGCCTACGATCTTCCGTGGCTCCGCTCTTCGCTCCGGTATTTTTGCTTCGCAAAAAGTCGCAAGCTTACGCTTGCTTAGCGAGTTTTCTTACGAAAACTCGCGGTCATTTTGTTAAGAAAAGAATTT
>CAZXCR010000480.1:0-1377 GCA_964639315.1 uncultured Treponema sp.
AAAAATTATTCTGAGGAAAAAGAATTCGCCCCAAATAAATAAAAGCCGCAACAAACTCGAATTTTGCTTTGTCAGTAACTGCCGTGCGCGTAATGTCGCGGATATTTTTCTTAGCAAACAAAAATTTCACTTCGGGAAAAAATATTCTGTTAGTAACCGCGCACAAATTTTTTACAAAAAAAATAGCGTCTGATAAAAAATTATCAAACGCCATTAACTGCCCTTAAGCGAACGAAAGCATTGTTTTTTTTAGAATCTCAAGGCCCGCGTCAATTTCTTTGTAAGTAATATTCAGTGGCGGAATAAAACGAAGCACATTAGAGCCTGCCGTGCTGAACAAAAGTCCTGCATCCAAGGCCGCTTTTTCAATTTGAGCTGGATTCTTTGAAACTTCAACTCCAATTACAAGTCCCTTTCCGCGGATATCAGTTACGTAAGGAATTTTCCAGGAAGCAATTTTATTTTTTATGTACTCGCCTTTTTCTGTAACTGAATCAAAAAATCCTGGCTTTAAAAGATTGTCTAAAACAACCTCTGCCGCACTGCACGCAAGAGGATTTCCTGCAAAAGTTGACTGATGGTCGCCTGCCTTAAAAACATTTCCCTTGCCTCTGTACAAGCACGCGCTCATTGGAACTCCGCCGGCAATTGCCTTTGCCAAAGTTACAACTTCTGGATTTATTCCAAGCTGATCACTTGCAAGCAAAGAACCGCATCTTCCCATTCCAGTCTGAACTTCATCACAAATTACTATTGCTCCGGCATCCCGCGCCGCCTTTGCTGCAGCCTTTGCCCATTCTGGATTTAACGGAATAACGCCGCCTTCACATTCAACGCATTCCATCATAAGCGCGGCAGTTGTGTTATCAAAGGCATCTTTTAGCGAATCAAAATTATTTGCTTCAATTGTTTTAAATCCTTCTGGATAAGGTGCAAAATCTGGAATATGAAATTTCTGCTGACCAGTTGCAGTTAAAGTAGCCAAAGTTCTTCCGTGAAAAGATTTATCTAAGGTTACAATTGTTTTTCTTTGCTCACCGCCATTAAGATAGCCGTACTTGCGGGCAAGTTTGATTGCAGCTTCGTTTGCTTCGGCACCGCTGTTTCCAAAGTAAACGCCTTCGAATCCAGTGGCGGCAAGAAGTTTATTTGCGTACTTTATGCCAATGTCACTTGTAAAATAATTGCAGACGTGAATCTGCTTTTTTACCTGATTTTTTACTGCCTTAACAAGCGGCTTAAAATTGTGACCAAAAACATTAACCGCAATTCCTGCAAGAAAATCAATGTATTTTTTTCCGTTTACATCGGTTAAAACACTGCCGTTTCCCTTTGTAAAAGTGATGTCAAAACTTCCGTAATTATTTAAAACTTTTG
>CAZXCR010000481.1:0-1366 GCA_964639315.1 uncultured Treponema sp.
TTGTTTGCTAAGAAGAAATTTTGCTACAAGTACACGCCGCGTGCGGTTACCAGAATACTTTTTTCTGGCAAAAAAAATTTGTTTGATAAGTGGAAAAATTTGCCGCAAGTACTGCGCACGCTGGTTACTAATAGATTTTGCCGCAGGCGACAAAGTCGTGAGCTTTCTTGATAAGAATTTGTTTTTTTAACGTACAAAATTTAGCAAGGGACTTAGCCCGGATTGTAGCGGCGCGAAGCGTTCAAAACCGCAGGTTTTGAATGAAACCGCGGAAAGCCGGTTTTGTAATAAAATTTGCAGCCGAAGCGCACAGCGTGCGCGAGAAAAAGAATTTGTGGCAGGAAAAAGAATTTGCTCCAAGAAAATAAAAACTTGTGAATTCCACAAAAGTCTCCGATAATGAAGTTACAAAAATCTCTGCAAAACTTAAAAAGCACAACGTTATGGCAACCTTAAAATTACCGGAGAAAAAATGAATTTACAGGAATTTTATAAAGAAGCAGGCGGTAATGCTTCAGAAATGATTGCCCGTCTTGGCGGTAACGAAGAAATTATAAAAAAATTTTTAGTAAAATTTCTTTCAGATAACAGTTTTACAGAACTTGAACGCTCCCTCGATTCCAGCGACACTCAAACCGCTTTTCGCATGGCACACACACTAAAAGGAGTTGCAGCAAATCTAGGATTAGAAACGCTGTTTACTCACGCCTCTTCCGTAACAGAATTTTTACGATTCAACAAATACACTTCAGCAAAAAATGCAATGCCAGAACTTTCCACAGAATATTCCCACGTTATAAAACTCATAAAAAATTTAGCAGGAGACGTATGAATTCAACTTTAAGCAGTTACATTTTAAGCGCATGTTTTATGATTATCATTCTGGGAGTTATTGCAATCAGGGCATACATGGCAATTTACCAAAAAAACAGCCGCAACAAATGTCTTATGCTAATTGCAACAACCGGCGTTTACGTTCTTGTGGATGCGGCTTTTATAATCTGTCATTTTTCACAGAAACTTCCGTTTTTCGTCTGGGACACGGTTGCATTTTTCTTTTACATTGTTTACGTACTGCTTCCTTTTGTGTGGTACATTTTTGTGCGTAACTTTGTGGGCACTACCTTTAGCTCTTTAATCCGCAAATTGGAATGGCTGCCTCTTGTAATTCTGCTGGGAATGGTACTTATAACGCCTTTTACAGATTTTTTGTGGTCAGTTTCTGAAGAAGGCACTTATTCCAGAGGTGTAGGTTTTCTTCTTTTTTCATGGCTCAACTATTTTTATTATCTTGCACCTTTAATCGACATTGTAATCATCATTTTTAACAAAAACATCAAAAACGAACCTTACATTTTTCTTTCAA
>CAZXCR010000482.1:0-1364 GCA_964639315.1 uncultured Treponema sp.
CAATAAAATTCTCCATCGCAACCATCTCGTAAAAAAAATAAATTGAAATTTCAAAAATTTAAATTAGAATTTAAAAATAAAAGGGCACTTGTAAAAAATCACAATTTTTACTGGTATTCCTTAAATTTTCTGGAGGTTTTGAAATGAAAAAAAATCTATTTACGGCAGGACTTGCTTTTTCAGCCCTTCTTCTTTTCAGTTGCAACAACGTAAACAATCCGCAAAACAATTCTTCAACAGAAGAAAACACTGTTACAAACAATTTAAGCGAATCAAAGGGAACTAACGAACTTTCCGGCAACACTTTTTCTAATTTAAACGTTCAGTACAAGTTCGATGAATCGTCCGTTACCCAAAGCAAATCTTCTTCAAGTGCACTTTCTTCTTTAAGAGCTGCAATTACCTACGAAAACGCGCAGGTTTTTAACTATTCTTTCGATTCTGAAAGCACCGAAAAAACTCTTGAATTCCAGCTGCAAAGCGTGTGGGGAACTTCAGTTGCACAAGATTACGAAGCTCAGCTTGAAAACGCAAAAACTCAGGTTTCAACAGCACAAAAATCAGTTCTTGAAAGCGTAGATTCTCTGGATTTTAGCGCAATATTAAGCACCTTTAGTACATATTTAACTGCAAGCGGCAGTTCACTCACCACAGAAAGTATTGAAAGTGCCATAAAAACTGCCCTCAAAACAAAACTTGAATCATTTTTTGCCAGTCAAAACTCAATTCTTTCAGACTATCTTGCTTCAAAATACAATGCTGTAATAAAATTCACCTACACTCTTGATGGCGAAATTTTAACTCTCACAGAGCAATTCAAAGGCGACTTAAGCGACGCTTCATCAAAATTTGTTTCTTCAGATTCCAGCGTTACACTTAATGACTACGACAACTTAATTCCGTTCAAAATCATTCAAGACGAAACTGCCTACGTTGGAACTCCAAAAATCACAGCAACTGACAGCACAAGCGGAACTTTAGAAGTAAGCGTTTTCCCTTACTACGGCGATATTATTGAAGACGAAAGTGCCTACGTTCAAACAGTAAACACACAAATTTCGTCAGTTATTGAAGAAGTAAGTTCTAATAGCGTAACGCTCGTAAAAATAATTCAGGAATTATCAACAAGCTCAGACACCACTTCTGCAACTCTTAATGCTCTTATTGATGAATCTTTTGGCTCTTTTGAACTAACCGCAAGTTACAAAATCACAGAAGCTTCAGACTCTAGCACAGAGCCAAGCCTTACCCTTACTTACACAGCAAGCAACACAGATTTAGGCATTGCAGAAAACGACACCGCATCTCTTACCTACACTCCACTTCTTGAAGCAAAACTCACATCAGGCAGCCTCGATTAATAA
>CAZXCR010000483.1:0-1361 GCA_964639315.1 uncultured Treponema sp.
AACATATAATGACGGAAAAGTATATATACTGAATAATGCAATAGATGTAGATAATGTTACTAAACCGAAATCTTCATTTTTAAGTTCAAAATTTATTGAAATATCTCCGTCCATGTATAAAAAAGTAAACTTATATTATACAATAAAAAATAGGCTGTTAAGCCTATATTTTACTTATTTTTCTTTTCACATATTTTTTCATAATCTTCTGGATGTTCTAATTTAAATTCTTCCTCTGTTGGAAGTTCTTCAAATTCCTTATGTCGTGCATCAGTTCCATGATTACCTTCTAAATTTTTATAACTACTAAATAATTCACTTTCAACCGTAATGCTTTCTTTTGTTTTATATACAGTAGACTTATCATAAATCTTATTTAATTGATTACGAATTAAATCCCTTTGACCTTTTTTCAAAATTTCTAAGTCCTTTTGTTGAATATGATCTATTTTAGAATTTATATTTCTTATATCTGTTTTAAGAGGATCAATTACTTCTTCAATTACTTCTTTAACTTCAGCTTTATTTTCTTCTTTTTTTCTATTTACAAATTTTTTTCCATTTGATTTAAAATGTGCATATATATCAGCAATAATTAATCCACCTAAAGTGCATAATAATGAAATTAAAACCTGTTGTCAATTCATAATAAATTACCTCTACTAAATTTCTAAAATATATAAGATAAAAAGACATTATTAATGTCTTCTGTTATCTATATAATTTAGCATTCAAATTTATTATAATTTTATTCTTTATTTCTTTCATTTTCTAAAAATAATCTTAATCTTCTTAAGAATTCATCATTCGATATATAATATAAATCGTCATGCTCTTTACACAAACTTGTATAAATTAATTGACCTGCTCTGTAATTAGGTAATATGTTAGCTAGTTTAGATAATTCAACAAAAGGTTCATCTGTATTTTTTCTACGATCATTTAATAATCAATGTTTCTTTTTATTTTTATATAAAATTTTATCTGCTTCTTCTAAAGCGAATAAAATTGACTCGGTAATTAGTTTATGATAAGTTCCATAGCAAAATGAATAACCAGTAAGACTTTTAAATAAATTACTAGCTTCATCCAATTTAATATTCTTATTGTGAAGCAATATAAACTCATCCCCGCCATAACGGCATACTTCATAAACATTTTCAAGATTAATTAATATGTTCGCTAACTTCTTTAAAGCCTCATCACCTGTTTTATGTCCAAGTGAATCATTTATTTCTTTGAAATTATTTATATCTAAAATAGTGAAATATACTTCTTTATTCTCATATTTTTTTTCTATTACATTTTCAAAATAATTTCTATTATTTACACCTACACAAATATCTGTATAAGCCAGATTA
>CAZXCR010000484.1:0-1359 GCA_964639315.1 uncultured Treponema sp.
ATTCTATCAGTAAACACGCGCGTTTTTTTATGCCACGCAAGACACTTTTTGCCGCTAGAAGTAAAGTTTTTGAATTTGAAGAAAAGCCTAGCCCGTTATGGAGGCCCGAAGTTGTGGCAAGCTACGGTTGCCACAATGAGCGAATAGCGAAGGCCGGAACAACGGTCGAAGAAAAAAAATTTGCTCCAGAAAATTACCCACAAAAAACTCGGCAGGTTAAATTCCAATCACGGCTTTTTTATATTTGTAGTTTCCAACTTCGTTTAAATACCCCGAGGGGGTTTTCCCGGTGTAGCCTTTGAACTCGTGGATAAAATGAGCCTGGTCGTAGAATTTATAGTCTGCGGCAAGTTTATGAAAGCTGCTCACATTTCCGTCATTCAAATCTTGCAAAATACACTGCATTTTTATGATATTGCAAAATTGCTTTGCGCTCATTCCAGACTGATTTTCAAAAATGTGATTTATGTAGCGCGCAGAATATCCTGTTAAAACTTCAAGCTCTGTGATTTTTAAAAGACCTTTTTTTTCTGCAATCAAATTGATTATTTGCTTGTAAAGCTGGTGCTGGGCGGAAATTCTCTGGTTAAAAAATTTTCTGTACTCGTCCATAAAACAGCACATTCTCGAAGAAAAAGATTGCTCTTTTTGCATTTTTTGAATCAGAGGTTGCATTCCTTCAAATTCGGCAAGGTCAATTTTTTTACCCGCAAATTCCTTTACCGTAAGTCCCCTAAAGCACGGATTTTCTCCTGGCTGAAAACGCACGCAAAAATAATCGGTATTTTTTTCGATTGTTAGAATTTGCTGCTGAACCGTGCTGTCAATCAAAAATGACTTCATTTCAAGTTCTTCATTTTGATTTGGATTTTCTTTGTAAGCAAAAATTATGTTTGAACAGCCGTCCGCCAAAAAAGGCACATCAATATTTTTTTCAAGATTTCCGTGAAAGGAATAAAAATGAGAAATTCCCAAAGATGCTAAAATGTGCTGATAAAATTTCCCAGTCCCTAAAACAAGATAGGGTTGACTTGTGCTAATGTGAAATTCTTTTTCGTCGTACATAAACAGCCTCCAAAAAAAAGCAGTTCGTTGCCTTGTAAAATTTGCGATTTTTAAAATGCCTCAATCCAAAATTAATGACATTAAAAAAAATTTAAAAAAAAATGCGGGAAACATACCTTTCGATATATTTCCCGCATCGTTGCGTGATTCTTAGTATCTAAATTTAATTGAAAAATGTCAAGAAGCGGATTTTTTTTGTTAACACAAATTTTTTTTACGTTCCGGCAAGTGAAACTCGTAGAATTGCTTTGTTAAGAAATAGATTTTTTCTTAACAAAAAGACCGCGAGTTTGT
>CAZXCR010000485.1:0-1349 GCA_964639315.1 uncultured Treponema sp.
GTTCAACAATTACTTTTTCGGAATTAAGTTCAACTTTCTGACCGTCAACATCAATGCAAACTGCCTCGCCGTCTACGATTTTTGCAATTGTTTCGCCGTCAAGCTTTGCAATTTCAGAAGCAGCAATTTTCATTTTTGCGCCAAGAATTTTTCCGAGCACTTTGAAATTTGCCTTTGCCTTGTATTCAACCAAATCAGTTTCGCGGTCGTGGAAAATTACTTCCTTAACATTCAGTTCTTCTGCAATGGTCTGCTGCATTGATTCAAGAACTGCTTTTTCATTCTGATTTCTTGTAACAAGTGCAACGCCTGCAAGTGGCTGGCGGTTTTTCAAGTTAAACTGATTGCGGAGAGAACGTCCCATAGAAACAGTTTTTTGAACACTTGCCATCTGGAATTCAAGGCTTTCATCGCGAAGATTTTTGTTGTAAAGCGGATAATCCATCAGGTGAACAGATTCCTTGTCTTCTGAAGTACGAAGATTCTGCCACATAGTTTCAGTAATGAAAGGAATAAAAGGTGCTGCCACAAGACAGAAAGTTTTTAAAGCGTAATAAAGTGCACCGTAAGCTTCAAGTTTATCTGCATCATTTCCAGACTTCCAGAAACGGCGGCGGTTACGGCGAATATACCAGTTATTAATCTGGTCAATAAACGAAAGCATAGGGTCGATTGCGGCACTTAAGTCATAATCTTCCATTGCTTTTGTAACGTCATTAATCATTTTCTGACTTACTGAAAGAAGCCACTTATCCAGAGGATTTGAAGGAAGTTTGTTGTCAAATTCGTGTCCGGTACAGGTTACTTTATCAATATTTGCATACTGAACAAAGAAACTATAAGAATTCCACAGTGGAAGAATAAAGCTTTTTATTACATCGCGAACGCCATCGTCTGAATAGCGGATTTCATCAGCTTTTACAACGGCAGAGTGCATCAAAAAGAGGCGGATTGCGTCTGCGCCAAATTTATCAATTGCTTCAGCAGGGTCAGTGTAATTGCGAAGTGATTTTGACATTTTGCGACCGTCTTCTGCGAGTACAATTCCGTTTACGATGCAGTTCTTAAATGCAGGCTTATCAAAAAGATGACTTGCAAGAATTGTGAGCGTGTAAAACCATCCGCGAGTCTGGTCAAGACCTTCTGAAATAAAATCAGCAGGGAAATTCTTTTCAAACTTCTCTTTATTTTCGAAAGGATAGTGTTCCTGAGCATAAGGCATACTTCCTGATTCAAACCAGCAGTCAAAAACTTCTGGAATTCTGTGCATTGTACCGGATGAACACTTAGGGCACTTGAATGTAACTTTATCAACAAACTGTTTGTGCAAGTCCTCAAGATAAGTTCCG
>CAZXCR010000486.1:0-1343 GCA_964639315.1 uncultured Treponema sp.
GTACGTTTTATTCTATAAAGAAGATTCAACTGCTTGTTCAGTTTAAAGCGATTTATACTTTCGCTAAAAAAACTTGTAGCACTTTCTTCAATTCCGTGCGCTTCATCAAAAACAATCCGCTTGTACGGTGGAAGAACAGCCGTATCTTCATAGCCAATTCCATTCATTCGGCTTTCAATATCAGCAAAAAGAAGATGATGATTTACAACAATTAAATTTGCGTCGGAAGCTTCTTTTCTAATTTTCATTACAAAGCATTCTTTACGATACTGACAGCGGTTTCCCATACAAGCATCGCTTTCGCTGTTTACCTGAGACCACACACTTTCTGGCGGAGAAAAAGACAGGTCACTCCGGCTGCCAGTTTCTGAAGTTTTAGCCCAGTCCGCAATTTTATCAAAAAATTCAATATTTTCATTAAAAAGATCTCTTTCTGTACCGGCGTCAGCAAGTCTTCTAAGACACACATAATTCTGTCTTCCTTTCAATAAAACCGCTTTTACATTACTTTTGAGAATTTTTTTTGCAGCGGGAATATCCTTTTCAAAAATCTGCTGCTGAAGATTTATGGTTCCTGTAGATACAACCACGCGCTCTTTATTTTTTTGTGCCCACAAAAGCGACGGAATCAAGTACGCAAAACTCTTACCTACTCCAGTTCCGGCTTCAAAAACACCAATTTTATTTTCATTAAAAGTTTCTGTAATTTTTTTTAAAAGTGAAATTTGAGATTCTCTTTCTTCGTAAAGCGGATTTTGGGAAGAAAGCGGGCCATCTTTTGAAAGATAAAACGCAGTCTCTTCAGAATTAAGTTTTTCTAGTTTTTTTGGTTTTACAGGTTCTACAACAACATAAACTTTAGAAATCTCATTGTTTACAATATAAAAACCAAGCGAAGTATCAGTGGCATTTACTGCAATATTTTGGTCAGCATCACTTGGATGCAAATTTCCAGACGGATGATTGTGAATTAAGACATTTCCGCATCTTAGAGTACTTTTATTTACAACAACAGAATTTTCGTTTCCACGAGAACCAAGTTCTACGCTAACAACAATTCCCTTTTCGTCAATTTTCCCAGCCCAAAAAACTTCATTTCCATCAGCATCAAGAACGTCCTGCCGCATAGAAGAAATACATTCAGGAGTGAATCTTTCATCGCAGTTCATAGCGCGTAATTTTATGTTATTTCAAAAAACTTATCTATAAGGTCAAATTCGAGTTTATTGCAAGTTTTATTGATTTGGAGCGCATTTTTCTTAACAAAAAGACCGCGAGTTTGTCGCCTGCGACAAACTCGTTAGCAAGCGTAAGCTTGCGACTTTTCGCGGTTGCGGCTTCGC
>CAZXCR010000487.1:0-1336 GCA_964639315.1 uncultured Treponema sp.
ACGTAACCGTAAGGTTGCGGCAAATTCGCTCCAAGTAAATAAAAATTTCAAAACTCGAATTTTTACCTCTTACCAAAACAATCCCCACACTTCCTAAAACGAATAATTGCTCATAGTCGGAAAAATCATTATAATTTTTTCTTGCTTGCGGAAATTTAGTTTTCTGCAAAAAACACTGCAGGAAGAGGTTATTTTTTTATGTCACAGACAATTGTTTGCCTAGATCTTGAAGGCGTTCTTGTTCCAGAAATTTGGATTGCATTTGCACAGGCTTCAGGAATTCCTGAATTAAAGCGCACCACTCGCGACGAGCCGGATTACAATAAACTTATGAACTGGCGGCTTGGTATTTTAAGGGAACACAAACTTGGCTTAAAGGAAATTCAGAATACAATAGAAAAAATTGATCCGCTTCCCGGAGCAAAAAAATTTCTTGATGAACTGCGGGATCTTACTCAGGTGATTATTATAAGCGACACTTTTACTCAGTTTGCTCATCCTTTAATGAAAAAACTTGGAATGCCTGCGATTTTCTGTAATTCGCTTGAAGTTGCGCCAAACGGAGAAATTACCGGATTCAAAATGCGCTGCGAACAGTCAAAACTTACTACGGTAAAGGCTTTGCAGTCTTGCGGATTTGACACAGTTGCTTCCGGAGATTCTCATAATGACCTTGGAATGATTAAGGCAAGTAAAGCAGGATTTTTGTTCAAATCTACAGATAAAATTAAGGCAGATAATCCTGAAATTCCTGCTTTTGAAGAATACGACGATTTACTTGCGGCAATAAAAAAGGTTTTGTAAGGGCAGCTTTTTTATAAGGAAGATTTTTAGTCAGATTTGCCCATAATTCAGATTTTGTATTTTATAAACTGATAAAAAAACGGGTATCTAGTAAAAAAAAAACGGAGAAATATGAAAAATATAGAAATTTTAGATTCAACCTTAAGAGACGGAAGTCAGGGCGAGGGAATCAGTTATTCGGTTCAAGATAAAATTCACATTGTAGAAGCGCTTGATGAACTTGGCGTAAAATATATTGAAGCTGGAAATCCTGGAAGTAACCCAAAAGATATGGAATTCTTTCAGAAGGCGAAAATGCTTAAACTAAAAAACAGCCGGCTTGTTGCATTTGGTTCTACTCGCCGCAAGGATTCAAGTTGCGCCGAGGATGCAAACCTTCAGTCCCTTTTAAGTGCAGAAACAGAAGACGTTGTAATTTTTGGTAAAACCTGGGATTTTCAGGCTACAGAAATTCTGCACGCTACCCTCGAAGAAAATCTTGAAATGATTCGCGATACCTGCGCTTATTTAAAGTCCCGCGGAAGAAATGTTA
>CAZXCR010000488.1:0-1334 GCA_964639315.1 uncultured Treponema sp.
TTCTATCAGCAAGTTAAAAACCGCTCTTTGCATTGGAAGTTCTCCGATTGCACGCCAAATTGATATGTTAAAAGAAAAACCGGCAGTTGTTATTGGAGGTGCCTCTCGCCTTCTTGAACTCATTCACTTAAAAAAGCTTAAAACTGAAAAAATTGAAACTTTGATTTTAGATGAAGCAGACCGTCTTTTAAGCAAAGAAATGCGTGATGACACAATTGCACTCCTTGAAAGACTTCCAAAGCATATTCAGTTGATAGGAAATTCCGCTACAGTCAGCGAATTTACAAAAAAGACTCTTGAAAAGGCACGCGACGGACTTAACGGAAACATTTATTCTGAAGAGGAAAAAATTGAATTTGTAAAACTGCCAATGGAAGACGTTCTTAGAAAAAGAATAAATCACTGGGCAATTTGGGCAGAACAGCGCGACAAAGTCGATACTCTGCGTAAATTAATAAATGCTGCTGATTTTTCAAAAATGATTGTTTTTACAAAAGACTCAAATCAGATTGAAACCATTGTGTCAAAACTCCGTGCAAAAAAAATTGAATGTGAAGGAATCAGTGCAAAAGCGGATAAAGTTTCAAGAAAAACCGCAATCGACCGTTTTAAAAGCGGAAAAGTGAAAATTCTGATTACAAGCGATTTAGCTTCAAGAGGACTCGACATTAACAATATAAGTCATGTTATTCAGCTTGATTTGCCTGAAAATGACGATTTCTTTATTCACCGCGCGGGAAGAACTGCAAGAGCCGGCACAAAAGGCGTAAACTGCGTTATTGGCGACGAATACGAAATGAAAAAATACAGTCAGCTTGAAAAAAGACTTAAAATCACAGTTTATCCAAAAGTAATCTGGAACGCAAAAATTTATGCTCCGGATGAGCTGAACTAAAAAGTTCTAAATTCAAGTTTTGTTGCGAATTTTACTTGTTTGGAGCGAATCTTTTTTTCTGCCACAATTTTTTTTCTCGCACCCCCTGTGCGCTCGGCTGCAAATTTTATTAGGAAACCGCTGTTCCGGCCTTCGCTATTCGCTCATTCCGGCGCTTCGCGCCGGAACTTCGGGCCTCCATAGCGGGCTAGGCTTGGCTAGCGAAACGTTGGGCGTTAGTCGAATAAATTCTTACCAAGAAGACCGCGAGTTTTGGAACAAAACTCGCTAAGCAACCGCAGGTTGCGACTCATTCCGAATTTATTTCGGAATCTGTGCATTAAGAAAATAAATTCTTATCAAAAAGCCCCTCTTATCAATCCAAAGTACTTTGGTTCTATCACGCACAAGCCGTGAGTTTTTAAAGTTACCTCTAAAAAAGCATTGAAAATGATTTTTT
>CAZXCR010000489.1:0-1329 GCA_964639315.1 uncultured Treponema sp.
AATTTTCAATCGCAGGAATTTTTTTGTTTTCTAACAAATACTCTTGATTACGAAGGGAATTTTATCAGTAGCAGCCGAAAAACTTGCGGTTTTTGTGATAAGAATTTATTTTTTTTAATAAAGCCTAGCCCCGATTGGAACGGCGCGCGAAGCGCGTTCTGGAGCGCAGCGGAAGAATGAAGGCGAAGGCCGGAACCGCGGAAAGCGGGTCGAAGTAACGAAATTTGCTCCAAAATAAAAAAAAAGCAAAGATTTATTTCATTGAACCTAAATTTTTTGTGATTTTACAAAGATAGAAAAATACTCCATAATGTAAGAAAAATTTTAGGGACATTAAAAATGATTTTTTTACCAGACGCCCTGAATTGAGGAGGAAATTTATGGCCGACATTTCTGCAAAAATTACACGCCAGTCAATTAAGGCAAAAAAGAAAGCTGCAATCAGAACTATAAAAGCTCAAGCTAAGGAAAAAATAAAGGAAGTAAAGCTTGAATACGCAAATAATCCTGAACGAAAAAAAGCTAGAGAAGAAGAGCGCGAAAAAAAGAAGGCTTTGAAAATTCAAAAAGCAAATGCTCGCTTAGCTTACAATGCACGCCAGCCACGTCAGTTTTCGTTGGGCGAAGACATTGTAAATTCTTTACTTGGCGGAATTGGAGCCGGACTTAGTGTGGCAGCTTTAGTTTTACTTGTTATACGCGGAGTTTTTTATACTCCAGAAAATTTTAGTACGGCAAGAATCATTACAAGCTTTTCAATATTCGCTTCGTCTTTAATAATCTTGTATTTGCTTACAACCTTGTATCACGCAATTCAGTCTTTGTATGCAAGAAAAATATTTTCTATTTTAAACCACTGCGCAATTTACTATTTGATTGCCGGAACTTACACGCCTTTTGTTCTTGCAAAAATTCCTGGAAATTCAGGATTTGCAGTTGCAATTTTTGTTTGGATTGTTACTGGAGTTTTGATTCTTCTTTATGCAGTGCTCGGTTCAAAAATGAGGGGATTTTCGATTTTCTCTTATTTAGTTTTGGGCTGGCTGATTGTAACTACCTTTAGTTTTTATCCGCTTGGAAGTGAACTTTCTAAACTTAGTCGCGCAATGCTTTTTGCAGGCGGTGCTTCTTACACAATCGGCGGTCTTTTCTTCCTTTTGCGCAAGTACAAATGGACAAGAACGATTTTTTATGTTTTTGCCATTGCCGGAAGCGTTTTGCACTTCTTTAGTGTTTATTTCCTGATTTAGGAATAAAAAAAAATTCAAGTTTGTTGCAATTTTTACTTACTTGGAGCGAATTTGCCGCAACCTTACGGTTGCTTCCCGA
>CAZXCR010000490.1:0-1301 GCA_964639315.1 uncultured Treponema sp.
GGTGAACTTATTCACCCAATCGCTATGGATGAAGGTCTTAAACTTGCTATCCGTGAAGGTGGTCGTACAATCGCCTCTGGTCAGGTTACAAAGATTATTGAGTAGTTCTTACTTTTCAGAATAATTGAAATGTTAATAGGGCAGAAAGGATAATTTTCTTTTCTGCCTTTTAGGAGAAAATGATGGCAAACGGCAAGATTCGTGTAAGACTTCGTGCTTTTGACGTTGCTCTTATCGATGAGAGTGCAAAAGACATCGTTCAACAGGCTAAAAAAGCTGGGGCAAAGGTTTCAGGACCTATTCCTCTTCCAACAAGAATTAGTAAGGTAACAGTTCTTCGCTCACCATTCGTAAACAAAAAGTCACGTGAGCAATTTGAAAAAAGAACTCATAAACGCCTTATTGATATTTTTGACCCAAGTGAAGAAGTTATGAATTCACTTATGAAGTTGGAATTGCCAGCAGGTGTTGACGTAGATATTAATCAGTAATTAAGGGTTTCTAATTACTGTAAAAGTAAAAGGTAACGGTCCCCCTGGATCGGGGATGGCGACCTAAATAAAAAGAAAGTGCAGTTTTTTACTGTCTTTCAAACAGGAGATTTCAGATGAAAGGTCTGATAGCAAAAAAAGTAGGAATGACACAGGTTTTTGACGAAAACGGAAATCTGACACCAGTAACCGTGATCCAAGTCGAGCCTAACACAGTTGTTGCTACAAAAACAGAGGAAAAATGCGGCTATAACGCTATTGTACTTGGTTTGACTGATTTGAAGCCAAACAAGGTAAAAAAAGTTTACGCAAAGCAGTTTCCTGAAGGAATTACACCGAAACGTCAGTTGAAAGAATTTCGTGATTTTGACGGCGATGTTAAAGTTGGTGATCAAATCGGTGTTGAATTGTTTGATAAAATCCGTTTCGTTGATGTAACAGCTACATCTAAAGGAAAGGGATTTCAGGGTGTAATGAAGAGATGGGGCTTCCATGGAGGACGTGCTACTCACGGTTCGAAATTTCATAGAGAGGCTGGTGGAACTGGATGTTGTACAACTCCTGGACATTGTTTGAAAAATGTAAAGATGCCAGGTCATATGGGTTGTGATCGTGTTACAGTTCAGAATCTCAAGGTTATAAAAGTTGACCCTGAGCTCAAGGTTTTGATGGTTCGTGGAGCAGTTCCTGGAGTAAGGAATTGTACACTTATTGTTAAGGCTGCGGTTAAGAAATAAGGTCGAGGAATAGTTAGTATGGAAAAGAAAGTCTATTCAATCGATGGTAAAGAACTCAGGACTATCAATCTTG
>CAZXCR010000491.1:0-1292 GCA_964639315.1 uncultured Treponema sp.
TGCAACTAACAATGTTACTTCGGTAAAAACAATGCAGGCTCAGATTCAGACTTTGCACGATTATGTAAATACAAACGGTGAAATAGAGCCGCAAAGTTCTATTGAAGTTTATCCTAGTATTGGCGGAAAAATTTTTAAGGTTTATGTAAGTCTTGGCTCTCAGGTAGAAAGAAATCAGATTATTGCAGAAGTTGACCCAAGCGAGCCGGGAGTTCAGTATTCGCATTCTCCTGTTTACGCGCCGATTGCCGGAACAATTACTGCAAATCCTTCAAAGCAGGGAGAAAAAGTTACGGTTTCTAGCGTAATTACAACTATTGGCGATGTAGACAACCTTCAGCTTACAGCCAGTATTCCAGAAAGATATGTTTCATCATTAAAAATTGGTTTGAGTGCGGAAGTTGTGCTTGAGGCTTATCCAGATGTAATTTTTTATGCAACTGTTGTGCGCGTAAGTCCTGTAGTTGACGCAACGAGCAGAACAAAAGAAATCATCCTTAATTTTGACAAAAAAGATTCAAGAATAAATGCAGGAATGTTTGCAAAGGTAAAACTTTACACAGAAGATTATTCAGGTGCCATTGTAATTCCTTCTTCGGCAATCATTGATAAAAATGGAGATGACTGCGTTTACGTTGTTAAGGATTCAAAAGCTTCTTTGCGCCAGGTAAAAACTGGAAATTCCGTAGACACTATGATTCAAATTCTTGATGGAGTTGAAGAAGGAGAATCTATTGTTGTTGAAGGAATGAGAGCGCTTTCTGACGGTGCTACTGTGCGCGACATTACAAATGCGGCTGCTTCTTCAAACACAGAAACTGCTGAAGAAAAATAAAATATTTTTTGCAGAAAAAAAATGCCGGCGGTTTTAAATGATTTAATTTCAGTTGATAATAGCCGCCTTTTTTTACCAGATGTCTTTTAGTCTTGATTTCGTTCTTTCTTTAAAAACGAGGAAATTATAATGATTAGTGAAAAAACCTTACAGCATCCAATTTTAATGCTTATGATTTTTACTCTTTTAGGAGTAATGGGATTGTTTACCATAAGCAATACTTCAATTTCTCTTATGCCAGATGTTGATATGCCTTATCTTATGGTAAGTGCTAGTTATGAAAATGCCGGCCCTGAATCAGTTGAAAAATCCGTTACAACCTTAATGGAAAATGCTTTGGTAAGCCTTAGCAACTTAAAGGAAATTTCGTCAACTTCTAGCGAAGGAAATTCCATAGTTTCGCTTGAATTTTACTACGGCACAGATTTGGATGTAGCAACAAACGACGTCCGCGACA
>CAZXCR010000492.1:0-1284 GCA_964639315.1 uncultured Treponema sp.
ACAAATCATTTTTCAGTTTTTCGCCATTTAAATACCATTCGTAAGAATCGTAAGTGTAATTTTCACCACTTGAACCGTCAGCAAGCGTAAAAGTCAATTGCTTTGAATAAGGAAGCAAAGGAATTTCCTGCAAAACTGAAGTGTAAGCATAAAGTTTAAACTCAGAATCCACTGCGCCAATCACCAGTTCACTTGCTTTTGATGAAGAAATACTTGCTGAAGTAAGATTTCTTTCAAGCACCACATCAACTGTATTTTCACCACCTTGCAAAACTACAGACGGCTGCTCTTTTTCGCTGTAATACTGAATTTCACTGCGCCACACAGAAACCCCAACCAAAACCTTTGCATTAGTCGGAAGATTTTCAATCAAAAAACTTTGTCCGTTTTCTAAAGCACTTTCTTCTATAATAAAAGATTCTTCCTGATTTACGTCTCCCGAAAGACTGATTTTTAAAGTCCATTCACCACTTGCTTCGTTTGTAATTGCCCGTACCGCAGATTTTGAAAGTGAAAAATTCACAGCAGAATCCTTAAAAGAACCTGAGCAAGAAATAAAAAACGCAGGCAGTATTAGTGCGGCAAGCCACAAGAACTTTTTGAACATAAAACCTCCCCATAAGAATTTCAATATTTTTAAGAAAATTCGCAACAAAAAGAAAAACTACACTCAACAAAAAGTGAAAAACGACAGACTGAATCAAAAAATGAAAAATCACTTTATAAAATAAAAAAACAAAAGCGCCACAAAAAATCCAGTAGCAACCTTAAAATAGTTTAAAGCATAATCTCAAATATTCAAGCCAATTTCAGATTTTTTTCAGAAAAGCGCGGATTATTGGTTTTTATTTTGGAGCAAATTCTTTTGTCGCACAGCGGGCGCATTTCGTGCGTGGATTTGTAGCCAAACGTTTTGTTTCGTAAAAAAAATTTAATTTTTAAGCAAAAATTTTTCTACAAGTACCTGCGCCCGCAAATTTCTTTACAAGTTCCCGGTCTTCCACGGCTCCGCTATTCGCTCCGTTGCTTCGCAATGGCTTCGCCACCGTTACAACCCGGGCTAGGTTTTACTACAAGAACAGCCCGCGCAAAGCGCGGGCTGGTTACCAATGAAATTTTCAGTTAATAAAAAATTCGTCATTCTTAACAAGCACTTTAAAGATGCTATCTAAAACTAATAGAATTTTTCTGATAAAGAAGACCTAGCCCGGACTGTAGAGGTTGCCTTTAGGCAAGTGTTTTTGCAAAGCAAAAATACCGCGCGTAAGCAAGCCACGAAAGCCC
>CAZXCR010000493.1:0-1221 GCA_964639315.1 uncultured Treponema sp.
GTGATTAAGAGTGCAGCATATAAGCGCGTAATTTTTACAAAAGAAATGAAGTGTAAGCACACAATTCTTGCTCCTCAGATGAGCCCGATTCACTTTAAACTTTTGCAAAAAGCAATGGCTTATTCAGGTTACAATTTTGTAATTATGGAAGCAGTTGACCCAGGCGCTGTTGAAACTGGACTCAAGTACGTAAATAACGATGCTTGCTATCCTTCAATTTTGGTTGCCGGACAGATGATTCAGGCTTTGCAGAGTGGAAAATACGACTTAAACAACACATCGCTTCTTATAACACAAACAGGCGGCGGTTGCCGTGCTACAAACTACATTGGATTTATAAGACGCGCTCTTGCAGATGCCGGACTTTCTCACATTCCTGTAATTTCAATGAATATGTCTGGACTCGAAAAAAATCCTGGCTGGACTTACAGTCTTCCTATGGTAATCAGAATGTTGCACGCAGTTATGCTTGGCGACCTTTTGATGCGCTGTCTTTACAGAACCCGTCCGTACGAAGCAGTAAAGGGCAGTGCAGACGAATTGTATGAAAAGTGGAATGCAATTTGCGAGAAAAAGTTAAAGTCAACTTCAATGTCAACTTATCATCACCTTATAAAAGGAATTGTGCACGACTTTGATAATTTACCGCTGCTTCCTGTTAAAAAACCGCGAGTTGGCGTTGTTGGAGAAATTCTTGTAAAATTCCACCCGACTGCAAATAATGAAATTGTAAAAGTCATTGAAAGAGAAGGCGCAGAATGTGTTATGCCTGATTTAACTGACTTTGTTTTCTATACTCTTGCAACTGGCGTGTTCCGTCACGAAGAACTTGCGTTCCCTAAGAAAACTGAAGATAATGCAAAACTTTTTGTTTGGGTGATTGAACGCTTTAGAAAATATATGGAAAAAACTCTTAAAAAGAGCCGCAGATTTGATAGCCCAACAAATATTTTTGAAATGCAAAAAGGCGTTGATGATATTGTTCAGCTTGGAAACATTATGGGCGAAGGTTGGTTCTTAACTGCAGAAATGGTTGAACTTATTCACACTGGAGTACCAAGCATTGCCTGTGTTCAGCCGTTTGCCTGTCTTCCAAACCACGTTACCGGTAAGGGAATGATAAAAGAACTGCGACGCCGCTATCCTGGTGCAAATATTTCTGCAATTGACTACGATCCGGGCGCAAGCGAAGTAAATCAACTTAACCGCTTAAAACTTTTG
>CAZXCR010000494.1:0-1194 GCA_964639315.1 uncultured Treponema sp.
TCATTCTTCCGCTATCGCTCCAGAACGCTTCGCGCCCTTACACGCCGGGCTAAGTTTGATTAACTTTGGGCATTAAAAAAAACAAATCTTATCAACAAGACCGCGAGTTTGTCGCAAGCGACAAACTCGTTAGCAAGCTACGCCTGCAAGAACTCCGGGCCTCCATAGCGGGCTAGGTTTTCTTAAATCATCTCACCCATTTTTTTAACTTCAGCTTTCCACAAATTTACAAGTTCTGGCGGTTCAAGAGGAAGGGCTTCTTTTCCAAAACTCAAAATTTTGCCAAGAATTTCTGTAAAAGAGGCGACTGGCACTTCAAGAATTAAAAAGTCGTTTTCGAGGGAAATTTTCTGTTTTTCGTGCCAAATCTGCGACGAAACAATTTGTTTTGAAGAACCCGAAAATTTTATTTTTACATTTACAGTTTTTCTTCCAAAAAAAATTCCGAATCCCTTTGAAGAAAATTCTTTTATTTCCTCGTCAAAGTTTTCTGCGTGAAGACTAAATTTTTCTTTTGTCAGCGAAATAGAAGAAATGCGCGGAATATTAAAAGTTCTTAGAGAATTTTTGTCTTTGTCGAAGGCAACGATGTACCAGGAGCCTGAATAATTTACAAGCCGGTGAGCTTCTACAGTTCTTGAAGAAAATTTTCCCTGCGAGTCAGTGTAGTCAATTTTGAGGCAAAGTTTTTTCAGCATAGAATCGCAGATTATTTTAAAACTTTTTTCGTTAATGTACTGCGACTGCGGCATTTGATACGAAATTTTCTGGGAAAGTTCCCGGTAATCAAGCGGAATTTGCTCTTCAAACTTGGAAATTAAATTTTCTCTAAAAAGTGCGCTGTAAGATCGGCTTTTTAAAATTGATTCAAGCGAAAGATATGCAAAAATGCAGTCCTGGTCAGCAAATTCAAGGTCATTAAATTCTTTTTCGTAACAGTAAGCGCGGTGTTCTGCGTTGTAAACAATTGGGGCGTTCATTCTGTTGCGCATATATTCAATGTCGCGTTTTATTTGCCGTACAGAAACTTCGAAATGAAGTGCGGCTTCCTTTGCGCTTATAAAATCTCCGCAGTTGTGAATTGCTCGGTCAATGTAAAGAATTCGCTCCATTTGACTCATTTTTGTGCGCCTTGTTTTTCGCCGGAACTTTTACGCGAAGAAGCAGTTTTTGCCTTTACCGCAGAATTTTTTC
>CAZXCR010000495.1:0-1177 GCA_964639315.1 uncultured Treponema sp.
CGACTCAAAAAACACAATATCATTTACATGATCTTTTTCCACGTTACCAATAATCAGCGTGGAATCGTTCATACGTTTTATAGAATTACTTTCGATTTCGATTGTAGGATTTGAAACAATAATCTGCCTTAACATACGGTTGTATTTTAGCGTACCAAGCGGCAAAAAATAGTCGTTCATTATAAAACTGAAAATTGAAATCAAAATTCCCATAATGATAATCGGACGCAAAATAACTGAATACCGCTCGCCACTCGCCCTAAGAATAAGAATTTCGTTGTCTGTAACCATGCGGCCAAGACTCATCAAAAATCCTACAAGAGTTGCAAAAGGCGCACTTTGAGCAATAATCGCCGGCAGTGCATACATAATCAGCTTTAAAACCGAAAGCACTGGCACCCGTTTTTTTAGAATTGTTTCCGCAAGCAAAAGAATTTGATTTACAAAAAACACCACAAAGAAAAACGCAAAGCACACCAAAAAGTACAAAAAAAGTTCCTTAGCAAGATATTTTGTAAGCACATTGTTTCTTACCTGACTAAGATTATAAATTTTTCGTGAAAAAAATTTCTGTGCCTTAAGATGATTTTTTTTTCGCGCAAGTGCAAAGAGTGCTGTGTAAATTTTTTTTCTGATTTTTACTAATTTGAATTTTGAAAAAAAATTCTTTACGCCACAAAAAATTTTTGAAAAAAAAGACTTTATGCTTAGAAAAAGTCTAATTTTTTTTCCGCCACTGCCCGAGAAAAGATTTTTTATCTTAACAAAAAAATTCATTTATCTTTTCTAACTCCGGTACTTCCAAAACCATCGCTTCCACGTTCAGTTTCAGAAAGTTTTTCTGCCGGAACAAATTTTCCGAGCGTAACAGGCGCAACAATAATCTGGGCAATTCTGTCACCATTTTTAATTTCAAAATCTTCATCACCCAAATTTATTAAAATCACTTTAAGTTCGCCACGGTAATCGCTGTCAATAGTGCCAGGAGTGTTCAAAACCGTAACACCATTTTTTAATGCCAAACCGCTTCTTGGGCGCACCTGAATTTCATATCCGTCTGGAATTTCAAAAAAAAGTCCTGTAGGAACAAGAACTCTCTGCCCCTTTTTTAAGACAATATTTTCTTCAATGTATGCGCAAACGTCAGCACCGGCAGCCCCGCTTGTTTTATATGAGG
>CAZXCR010000496.1:0-1159 GCA_964639315.1 uncultured Treponema sp.
TTTCTCTGGCAAACATCACAACCGTCACATTCAGTTTTTTCTCCGCCCAGTGCATCCAAAAGAATTTGGCGTCGGCAAGAAGAACTTTCGGCAAAATCAGCAAGCACTCGTTCCCTCGAACCTTTTGGAAACTTTGAGTACTTTTTGCTGTCATTTTTGCTCCACAAAAGAATTGCATTTGCTATGCTTCCGTCTCTTCCGCCACGACCAGCTTCCTGAATGTAACTTTCTGCGGTAGGGCTTGCTTCAAGATGGATTACAGTGTGAATGTCTTTTTTATCAACTCCCATTCCAAATGCGCAGGTGCAGCAAAGAATTGCGTCAGTTTTAGGATAAAACCATTTTTCAACTTTCGTTTTTTCTTCTCTTTCAAGACCAGCATGATAAAATTTAACTTTGTCTTCGCCAAAATAAGCTGCAAGTTCCCGCGACATATCTTCTGACTTTTTTCTTGTTCCGCAAAAAATTATAAGCGGCTTTTCTCGTTCTACTGCAAGTTTAAAAGCGGCTCTTTTTTTCGCATAGGCATTTATTACTTCGTAGTGAATGTTTGGACGGTCAGAATCACTTCTTACGATATGCGCTTTTCCGTCAAAAAGAATTTCGCTTATTCGTGCAAGAATGACTGGCGATGCAGTTGCGGTAAAGGCAGTTACCACCGGCACCTTAAGTTTTTTTATGATTGTGCCTAAAGTCAGGTAAGCCGGACGAAAAGTGTCGCCCCATTCGCTTGTAACGTGAGCTTCGTCAATTGCAATGTGAACGATTTTGCATTTTGCCAACCGTAAAACTAATTCTTCGTTTTGAAGCACTTCTGGATTCGCAAGAATTATTTTTGCTCCGTTTTTAATCTGATTAAAATTTTCTTCGCGTTCCTGACTTGACTGCCCGCCCCGAAACACAACGCTTTTAATTCCGCCTTCGTCCATTTTTCTTTTTTGGTCAGCCATAAGTGCCAAAAGCGGATACAAAACAAGAGTCGCACCATTAAAAATTGTAGCCGGAGTAAGAAAACAAAGCGACTTTCCCGCGCCAGTTGGTAAAAGAACAATCTGCTTGCCGTAAGAAGAAAAATCGCTTGAAGAATCTTGCGTGTCACCGGCGTCTTGTGTGTTACCGGCGTCTTCTTCGCCACCGGCGTCTTCGTCATTAACAAGGT
>CAZXCR010000497.1:0-1145 GCA_964639315.1 uncultured Treponema sp.
GATTCGAAAGTGATTCGATTTTTTAGAATTTTCCGGACACTTAAAAAAGGCATTTCTTACGTGCACTCAAGTCTGGCGCTGAATGCATCTTACAAGGCGCACGTAACCGGAGGAAATATGAAAGTTGTAATTATTGGTGCTCAGTGGGGCGATGAAGGCAAAGGCAAAATCGTAGATTACCTTGCCGAAGAAGCAAAGTACGTTGTCCGCTATTCAGGCGGTCCTAACGCAGGCCACACAATCGTTGTTGATGGAAAACAGTTTGCTCTCCATCAGGTTCCAAGCGGAATTCTTTATTCTGACAAAAAAGTTTATCTTGGTGCCGGAATGGTAATCGACCCAGAAGCTCTTTTCAATGAACTTCAGATGCTCAAAGATAACGGAATCAACTGGGAAGGCAGAGTTTTTATTTCTGACCGTGCTCAGCTTATTCTGCCAAAGTACCGCCAGATGGATAAAGACCGCGATTCACAAAGAAAGCGCCCAATTGGTACTACAGGACGCGGAATCGGAATTGCATATTCTGAAAAAGCACACCGCGATGGACTTCGTCTTGCTGACCTTGACTGGGCTGAAAAGATGGCTGAATTTGACGGCGAAGATTTGGAGTACTTGAACAAATACAAAGACGCACTTTTGGGAATGAGAGTTGACCTTACAAAAGTTATGTGGGAAGCTCGCAACGAAAACATTTTGTTCGAAGGCGCACAGGGTGCAATGCTCGACATTGATTCTGGAACTTACCCTTACGTTTCTTCGGGAACTTCTTGTGCTGCAGGGGCTGCTACAGGCTGCGGAATTGGTCCACACGATTTGGATAGAATTTACGGCGTTTTCAAAGCTTATGAAACCAGAGTTGGAAACGGTCCAATGCCTTCTGAATTCAACGATTCAGACGAAAGCGAAAGTGAACTTTGCCGCTACGTGCGCGATACTGGCCGCGAATACGGTGTTACTACAGGTCGTGCTCGCCGCTGCGGATACCTTGATTTGGTTGCATTGCGCTATGCTTGCCGCGTAAACAGCTTGGACGGTCTTGTGCTTACTCACCTTGATATTTACGACGCAATGGATCAGATTGAAGCTTGTGTTGCTTATGAAATCAACGGAAAAATAGTAACTGATTTCCCTGCAAATATTGATGA
>CAZXCR010000498.1:0-1136 GCA_964639315.1 uncultured Treponema sp.
AGAGGCATTCCGTTCATCACCAAAAATTCCAGAGTGTTGTCGAGCATTGCAGAATCAGAACCATTAGTGTCTACTGCAGGAAGAATTTTTCTTATTTCCTCAGCAGAAAATTCTGGAGAAGAAAGCGTTTCTTCGCGGGCAAGCATTCGGTCAACATTTCCGCGGATAGTGTTAATTTCTCCGTTGTGCGCAATAAATCGGTTAGGGTGAGCTCTTTGCCAGCTAGGTTGAGTGTTTGTAGAAAAACGTGAATGTACAATTGCAAGACTCGAAACGTAATCAGGGGACTGAAGGTCATCATAAAAAGTGCGCAGCTGATTTACCAAAAACATTCCCTTGTAAACAATCGTCCTCGAAGAAAGAGACGCCACGTAGGTATTAAATTTAGTCTGCTCAAACTGACGGCGCAGAACATAAAGCTTGCGGTCAAAATCAAGACCTTTTTTGCAGTCAGCGGTTTTTTCAATAAAACACTGCATAATAACTGGCATACAGTCGCGGGCTTTTTTACCAAGAACATCAGCATTAACCGGAACTTTTCTCCAGCCCAAAAATTTAAGTCCTTCTTTTTCAGAAAGAAATTCAATCATTTTCATAGCCTGGGAACGCATAAGATTGTCTGCCGGAAAAAAGAACATTCCCACGCCGTAATCCCGTTCGTCACCCAAAGAAATTCCTTCCCGCTCAGCAGCCTTCTTAAAAAAACTATGCGAAATCTGAAGCAGAATACCAACGCCGTCGCCAGTTTCGCCAGTAGCATCTTTACCTGCGCGGTGCTCCAGTTTTTCAACAATGGAAAGTGCATTATCCACAATCTGCCTTGAAGAATGACCGTCAATATTTACAACGGCGCCAATTCCACAGTTGTCATGCTCGAATGAGCTGTCATACAAAGTTTTTTGATTTTCCATAAAGACCCCTTATGCGTCTGATTTTTTACAAGCGAAATTTTCCCGGAAAAAAGAAAATGCGCAAAAAAAAAGACGTCTGGCAAAAAAAACAACCGATTCTGCACGAAAACAGTTATTCTCTTTGCCAAACGTCTTTGTTTGTAAGGCGAGTATAGAATTTCAAAAACTTTTATGCAATACCCTAAGCAAGCGCTGGTAACTGATAAAATTTTTTGTTTTTTCTTG
>CAZXCR010000499.1:0-1136 GCA_964639315.1 uncultured Treponema sp.
TAAAAAGAGGAACTTCTATAAAAGTTCGGCGGAATTCTTCTTCCATGTCTTAAATGTATACCCTATTTTATAGGGCATCAAGTTTTTCATTCAAAAGAATTTTTATAGAGTCATATATTGAAAGAAAACTGTCATTGCAAAAAAAATAAAAATCTATGATAAAATTGGGCATCACTTCCCTTAAAAAGAATTACTTGGAGATAAAAAAATGAACGAAACTTGGCACACTCTTTACAACGAGGCTTAAAAAGTTCTAAAACCCAGAAAAATATCTGAGTGGGTTGAAGTTGGCAGGGGAGCGGCTGCAATCGAAACTGCTTCTGGAAAGATTTACACCGGCGTTTGTGTGGACGGTGCCTGCATCCTTGGAGTTTGTGCCGAGCGAAATGCCATTTTTAATATGATTATGAAAAAGGCGAAATTGTGACTCTTGGAATCTCACTCCCCACTGGTGGATTTAGGAGAATTTTAAGGGCGTGTTTCTCAGTACGAGTCGTTCAGTCTGAGACTGCGCCACAACCTTCGGTTGCTAACGAGTTTTGTACCAAAACTCGCACGTAGGAAATTGCAGCTTGCGACGCACGTGCTTTCCGCAACTTACCAATAGAATTTTCAGTTAATAAAAATTCTATTGGTAACAAAAAAAAACGCGAGTTTTCGTAAGAAAACTCGCAGAGCAGCCAAGGGCTGCGGCTTATTCTGAATATTTTTTTATTATAATACAGCCGTTGTGTCCGCCAAATCCAAGTGACGCTGACGCTGCGGCATTAAGTTCTGCACTAACGCCCTTGTTCGGGGTGTAATCAAGGTCACAGCCACCTTCGATGTCTGGATTATCAAGGTTGATTGTAGGCGGTACAAAATTATCGTTGAGCGCCTTTACGCAAAAGAGTGCTTCAATTGCACCAGCCGCACCAACTAAATGACCTGTCATTGATTTTGTGGAAGATACGTGCAGTTTGTAAGCATAATCTCCGAACGCTGCCTTTAGCATTTTTGTTTCGCCAGAATCGTTTGCGTGGGTTGAAGTTCCGTGCGCATTGTAGTACTGAATGTCTTCTGGCTTCATTTGTGCATCTTCGAGGGCTTCTTTTACTGCAAGGGCTGCTCCACTTCCGTCTGCCAAAGGTGCGGTT
>CAZXCR010000500.1:0-1132 GCA_964639315.1 uncultured Treponema sp.
TAGGTATCGTCACTAGTGACAAGATGGATAAAACTATCGTTGTTTCTATCGATACTAAAAAGATGGATCGTCTTTACAAAAAGTACGTTACTCGTACTAAGAAATGCAAGGCGCACGATGAAAAGAACGAGGCCCATGTTGGCGATACAGTTCGCATCGTAGAATGCAGTCCAATCAGCAAAGAAAAGTGTTGGCGTCTCGATACAATTATCGAGAGAGCTAAATAAGCAGGAGTAAGATATGCTGCAGATGCAATCTATGTTGACTGTTGCCGATAACTCCGGAGCTAAATTAGTTCAGGTAATTAAAGTATTGGGCGGTTCTCATCGCCGCTATGCTGGTATTGGTGACATTGTAAAGGTAGCTGTTAAGGATGCAATTCCTACATCTACAATTAAGGAAGGTTCAGTACAAAATGCGGTAATCGTTCGTGTTGCAAAAGAGTACCGCCGTCCTGATGGAACATATATCCGTTTTGATGATAATGCTTGCGTTATTGTTGATGCTGATAAAAATCCAAAAGGAAAACGTATTTTTGGACCAGTAGCTCGTGAGCTTCGTGATATGGATTTTATGAAAATTATATCATTAGCTCCAGAAGTACTCTAAGGAGCTTTTAGTAATGATACAGAAACATAAAATCCGCAAGGATGATAAAGTTGAAATTATTGCTGGAAAAGACAAGGGAAAACAAGGAACAGTAGCTAGAGTTCTTGAAAAGAATGGAAAAGTTAAGGTTATTGTTTCTGGAGCAAATCTTGTAAAGAAAGCAATGAAAAGAAGATCCCAGCAGGATGCCGGCGGAATTGCTGAAGTTGAGGCACCTCTGGATATTTCAAATGTAGCAATCGTATGTAAAAAATGCGGTGCTACAAAGATTGGTTATAAATTTGACGGCGACAAGAAAATCCGTGTTTGCCGCAAATGTGGAGAAGCACTGTAATGGAAAATTACGTACCACGGCTTAAGAAAGTCTATAATGAAACAATCGCCCCAGAACTTTTTAAGGACTTTGCTTACACATCTAAGATGCAGATTCCTGTTATTAAAAAGGTTGTTGTTAGCATGGGTGTGGGCGAAGCTCTCACGAATAAGAAACTCCTTGATGCTGCAGTTACAGATCTCACTCAGA
>CAZXCR010000501.1:0-1104 GCA_964639315.1 uncultured Treponema sp.
TTTTTATTCTGACTTGAAGACTTTAAATTTTCGTTTGCTTTGCTTGCAGAATTATTTTTCTTAGGTTCAGAAATATCTTTTGAAAGTTCAGTTTTTTCAGGCACTGGTGTTACTACTGATTTTTGCGGTGCTTCTGTTACTGCTGCTGGCTCTTGCGGCACTTCTGGTGCTGCTGTAGCTTCTGTTGCTTCTGCCACTGCGGATGATTTCTGCTTAGACTTTGACTTTGAAGAAAGAGATTTTTTAAGTGCCTTCTTTTCCCGAGCAATTCTTTCCTCTTCTGCGGGATCATTTGCGTATTTTTTAAGGGCAGCGTAAATTTCTGTGTTAGAATTCATCTTTGCGTAATCGAATGAAGTTTTTCCGCTTGAATCTTTTGCCTGAACCCGACGTGTTGTTTCTTTTCCAACCTCTGTTCCTGCCTTTACAAGTTCATCAATAACACTAGGGTAATTTGAAAATTGCGCTGCGTACATAATTGGAGTGCGCTTATCTTTTGCCTTTGCAGTAACATCACATTTATTAGTAATGCACAGTCCTACAACATCTTCTCCGCGATTGTGTTTTAGTACGAGCATTAAAAAGGTTTCTTTGTTTTCGCCGAAAGTCTGCTTTCTTAAAGAAGAATCCGAGTTAAATACCCGCTGAATATCCTGAGTGCTTCCTCTTTCTGCAAGTTGATCGTAATTAATAAGGTCTGATATGGCCCAAATTTGCTGAGAAAATAAAATCGAAAATAAAATGGTAAAAAATAGTTTAAAAACTCTCTTAGAATGTGATTTTTCCATAGAACAAATTATAAAAGACAAGTGTGAAAAAAACAATATTTTACTTTTTGCGATTTAAGGTCAAAATTGTAATTTTTACTAGGTTAAAATTCGAGTTTTTGCAATTTTTATATTTTTATTTATTTTGAGCAAATTTTTTTTATATTTTAGGGAATTTTTTTTCGTTCCGGCTGTTACTGACAAAATTTTCGCTTTAATAAAAAATTCCTCTCTTAACAAAAAATCTGCGAGTTTGCGGCTGTTACTGGCAAAATTCCGCTTTACTAAAAAATTAATTTCTTAACAAAACAATTCCACGAGTTTCGCTTGCGAAACT
>CAZXCR010000502.1:0-1048 GCA_964639315.1 uncultured Treponema sp.
TTGGTGGCGCGGTTACTGATGAGATTTTTGTTTTGTGGGGAAATTCATTTGTTGACTCGGGGACTCTGCCGAGATGGGTTACTGATAAATTTCTTATTTCAGAAAAAATTTTTCTGGTTTACACGCGGAATTTTGTTTTACAGCAAATTCTCTTGTTAACTCGCGAATTTTGTTGCTGACGATTTTCTGTTACCTCACGGATTTTGTTGCTGCAAATTTTCTTTGTTTAGAAAAATTCTTTTAATTTACACGCGGATTTTTTATTATGACTTTCTTGTTGGCGCGGTTACTGACGAAATTTTTCTTTTGTGAGAAATTTGTTTGTTGATTCGAGGAGTTTGTCACAATGGATTACTGCTGAACTTTTTGTATTACGGAAAATTCGTTTGGTATTTTGCGGACTTTATTGCTGACGATTTTCTTTTGTTAGCGTAGAAAATTTGACGGCGTGGTTACTGATGAGATTTTTCTTTTGTGAGAAATTCATTTGTTAACTTGGGGACTTTGCCGAGATGGGTTACTGATAAATTTCTTATTTCAGAAAAAATTTTTCTGGTTTACACGCGGAATTTTGTTTTACAGCAAATTCTCTTGTTAACTCGCGGATTTTGTTACTGAAAATTTTCTTTGTTTAGAAAAATTCTTTTAGTTTACACGCGAAGTCTTTATTAGTAATTTTTTTTTGTTAGCGCAGATAATTTTGTTGTTAATGATTTTCTTGTTTGTGCAGGGGATTTTGAAGGCGCGGTTACTGACGAGACTTTTCTTTTGTGAGAAATTCATTTGTTAACTTGGGGACTTTGCCGAGATGGGTTACTGATAAATTTCTTATTTCAGAAAAAATTTTTCTGGTTTACACGCGGAATTTTGTTTTACAGCAAATTCTCTTGTTAACTTGAAGACTTTACTGCACTGACTTACTGATGAAGTTTTTGTATTACTGAAAATTCTGTTGGTAACTTGCGGGATTTTGTTACTGACGATTTTCTTTAGGGCAACCAGTAAAATATAATTCCCCACAATAAAAAAGGTTTTCACCAAATGTTAT
>CAZXCR010000503.1:0-1047 GCA_964639315.1 uncultured Treponema sp.
GTGTAATATGGGAGTTTTTTTTTTCTTAACTGAAAATTTAAGTAGTAACCAGCGCAATTTTGGTTAGGAAATTGATTTTTTTTAACTGCAAATTCTATCAGTAATAGGCGCTTTGCTTGTGTATTCAGACGACACTTTCAAGCGACGTACCTTAGTTGACCATATTGACCTGCCCAGCGACGCGATTTACAAATACGGCTGCAAATTAAATTAGACTTTTAAAAGGATTTTTTCTTTCCTATTCTGAGTTTCGGCTTTTGGATAAGCAATGATTTCTAACCCCATTCCAAGACTGTCCAAATAATCAATTAAAGTTGAAATTTTCATATCTTTTCGTTTTTCAATTTTTGATACAGAAGTTTGGGAAAAATTTTTCATTTCTGACTGCAAGACATTTTCTTCTTCACGAAGAGAAGCCAGGCGAATGGCTAGAATTTCCTGTTCAGCTTTTAAATATGCCTTTTTTACACTTTCAGGAGACATTTGAGATTCCATCATTTTTATTGCGTCTTTCATTTTTCTTCCTCCAGAGATTTTTCGTGTTTTGCGATTATTGCTTCAGCTTCCTTTATTAAATCTTTATAAAACTGATTTTGATTTTTGCCTTTTTTATCTCCTCCGGTAAGTAAAAAAGCTTTTCTTTTTGGATCAAAATAATAAGCAACCCTTAGAACATGTTCAGAAGTTTTATTTCTAAGTTCTTTTAAATTTGAATAACAAGAACCATGAAGAACATCTGCATACGGTCTTGGCAGATTTGGACCAAAATTTTGCAGCAACAAAACTCTTTCCAAAACTGCAGACTTAGATTCTTCATCTAACGAAGAGAACCATGAATCATATTCTTCCGAAGATTCAACATCCCACATATTTATACTATATGCACTATAGTGCATATTTGTCAAATATTGATTTGTATAAATTTCTCCACACATCCCCTTTCCTACGCTCCGCGGGCACTTTTAGGGTATACCCTAAAAGCAAGTTGACAGGCTTGCTTTTACCGGCGAAGTACTGTTACTTCGTAACAGCCTTCGCCGGTAAAAG
>CAZXCR010000504.1:0-1039 GCA_964639315.1 uncultured Treponema sp.
CTTTAGGAAGAGTTGGAGAGGATAAGCCAATATGGTTTGTCAAGAAGAACTCAACAATGGTTAAAAACTTAAGTAATTATACTAGTAGAGGAAAGGCATTAAAATTAATGTAAGGTGATTAAAATGAAATATGATATTTATAAACAAAAGTTTATTTGCATACAAGGAGAAGAAGTAAACTCAGAAGGAAATCTTAAAACTAAGTTAATTTCTCTTGATAAGACTGCTAACTTAATATTTAGTGGTAGAGATAAAACTGAAGCTGAAAAAGAATTTAGTGCATATGAATATAAGAATGTTGATTATAAGGATTTAAAGCATTTAACTATCTATGACTGTTATCAATTATGTGAAATGGATGATGATGATGTTGGATTAAGTCAAAGAATTATATATAATGAAGAAAAATAAAAAAGTTTAAAAAAGGTATTTACTTTTATTCAATTTTATTATATAATATAAATGTAGATAATAAAGGAGGAATAAATAATATGAAACAAAAAATTATTATCAGAGATAAAAATGGTAAAATATTAAATCAAGGTGAAAGAATAGTTAGAGATTTAGAACATTTTAACAGTCAATTAAAATATAAATCTCATATTCAACAATCTAAAAGACATCCAACTAGAGCACAAATAAAAGCTCAGAAGAATTATGAATAGCATTAGGAGGTAATTAAAATGGAACTAGAAGAATTAAGATTAGAGGCTTTAAAGGAAATAAATAATAATAAGGACATTATTAAAAATTATCTATCAACTTTAACTGATGCAAATCCAAAGTATTTTATTGATATAGATAGTTTCTATGGAGAATTTGATGAGTTCAATGTTGAAGTATCATTTGATAGATTTAAGTTTGATATTAAAGTTAAAAATACAAATGATAACTATGAACTTATGATGGACTGCTGTTCTAGTGGTTTAGAAACAAGAGAAAGAAATCCAGGAAAAGTTGATGCTTATCTAATGATGGCTGAGATTTGGAAACATGAGAATGAAATACTTGGATTAGTAGATAAACTTTCATTTGAAGC
>CAZXCR010000505.1:0-1037 GCA_964639315.1 uncultured Treponema sp.
TTTTATTAAAGCGGAATTTTGTCAGTAGCAGGCAAAAAACTCGAATTTTGACCTATTAGACAGGAAATTTCATTGGTAACTCGCGCGCGTGTAATGTAGAAGATTTTTTTTCTTAACTAAAAATTCTATTAGTAACAGGCTCGCTGCGCTATATTTTATAATTATTCGATATCTTTTTTTGGAGAAACATAATTTTATGAAAAAATTTACTCTTAAACAGTTTATTACGGAACATTTCTGGAAAAAATTTCTTTTAATGATAGGCGCAATCACTTTTATGGGATTTTTTCTTTCCATACTGATTGAAGTTGGCTGGGGAACTGATCCGTGCAGTTTTTTAAATTTGAATGTTTGCCGCACAATCCGCTGGAGTCTTGGAACTTGGCAAATGATTTTTAACCTTACGCTCTGTATTTTTGTGTTCTTTTTTGGACCGGAACACATTGGATTTGGCACTTTGGCAAATATTTTTCTACTAGGTTACATAACTGACTTTTTTAGCTGGATTTGGAAAATTACTGGACTGAGTGCTTTTATTCAAAACGGCGGATTTGGAATTCACCTGGGATTTTTTTCATTTTCAATTACACTTTTTATAATTGCAGCAAGTATTTATATGAATTCTGGAATGGGACTTGGACCTTTTGACGCGGTAATAAAAATAATTTCCAATGCACTAAGCAAAATTCCGTTTTTTGCGCTCAGAATGTGCTGGGATTTAAGCGCAGTTCTTGTAGGATTTATTGCAAGCCGCTTTAATCCAAACGGAATGCAAGGTTCAATTTTAGGAAGCCTTGTTATGTCGTTCTTGCTAGGACCGGTAATTACAGTTATGGGCAAACTGATGAACAAACTTCTGTTCAAAGACGAAGCTAACGAAGAAACAGCTACGGTGCAGGACTAACTGCAGGGTGCGGGCGCGGATTTACTGATGGAATTTTTTGTTAAGAAATGGATTTTTTCTTAACTGAAAATTTCATTAGTAGATAGCGTAAAATAAAGTTCGCAATTTGTAATTTAAAATTGAAAAAAGTCAT